>JBEVLH010000082.1:0-20094 GCA_040509255.1 Hyphomicrobium sp.
GGCGCCGATCCCGACTTTCATCGCCGGGACATGTGGAACTCGATTGGCAAGGGCGCATTCCCCGAATGGGAGCTTGGCCTTCAGCTTTTCGACCAGGACTTCGCGGACAATTTCGACTTCGACGTCCTCGATCCGACCAAGCTCATTCCCGAAGAAGTGCTTCCCGCGAAACCGGTCGGTCGCCTCGTACTCGACCGGATGCCCGACAACTTCTTCGCCGAAACCGAGCAGGTCGCGTTCATGACCCAAAACGTTCCCCCCGGCGTCGACTTCTCCAACGATCCACTGCTTCAGGGCCGAAACTTCTCCTATCTCGACACCCAGCTCAAGCGACTGGGCGGTCCCAATTTCACGCACATCCCGATCAATGCGCCGAAGTGTCCCATGCACCACTTCCAGCAGGACGGCCACATGGCCATGCGCAACCCTGTCGGCCGCGTGAACTATCAGCCGAATTCGTTCGGCGAAGGCCCACGTGAATCGCCCCAATATGGCTTCACGCCGTTCCCAGACGCCGAGACTGGCGAGAAGCGGCGTTTACGCGCCGAGAGCTTTGCGGATCACTATAGTCAGGCCCGTCAATTCTTCATCAGCCAGACGCCAGGCGAGCAGTCTCATATCGTCGCGGCGCTTACCTTCGAACTCAGCAAAGTGAAACTCCCGGCCATTCGTGAGCGAGTTGTATCTCATCTCCTGAATATCGATGAGACACTGGCCACCAACGTTGCAGCAAAGCTCGGGTTACCCAAAATGCCCAAGCCTGCGGACGCAGCGGTGGAAACGCGCAAGGATCTCGAGCCATCGGCCGCACTCAGCATCGTCGAGAACGGCCCTGACCGGTTCGAAGGTCGCAAACTCGGCATCCTGGTGACGGATGGATCCGACGCACGACTGCTGGCCGCGCTGAAGCAGGCCGTCGTCAAGGCGGGCGCCACATGGGAAATCATTGCCCCCAAAGTGACAGGCGTCAAAGGCAGTGACGGAAACCTTGTTGCCGCCGATCAGATGATCGATGGGGGCCCGTCGGTACTTTATGACGCTATCGCACTGTTGCCGGCACAAGACGCCATGGAAGACCTTCTGAAGGAGTCCACTGCACGTGACTTCCTGGCAGACGCCTTTGCGCACTGCAAATTCATCGGATACGTCGAACCCGCCCTTCCCCTGTTCGCGAAGTGCGGCATCACCGAAGAGGACTTCGACGAGGGATGTATAGCCCTCGGCAGTGTCAAGGATGCCAAGTCGTTTGTCGAAAGTCTGGGCACCTTGCGCGTCTGGGATCGCGAGCCCAAAGTCAAAATGGCGTAGGACGGCGGTCACAACGACGCGTCGCCACCGAAGTGATGCGTGCACCCTAATTCAGCCGGCGGCCGCAAGACCGCTGGCTTTCGTGTTCAAATTTCAGCTCGACCGGCCAGCACGCCAGCAGCGCACGATCTGGCCGATCGCGGAACGACTTCGCATTCCGTACCTTATCCGACATAGGAAGGCCACCGCGACAACAACCTTCCTGAAGATGCCGACGTCGAGGTTCATGACGCTGCTGGTCGAGGACGACGCGCTTCAACGCGAGTTCTGTCCGAGATCGTCAAAGACGAGGATTTCGACGTTATCGATTGCGCGACCGCTGAAGCCGCGGAATTGATCGTTGCGTATGCTGGACCGAACTCCAGGCTCTTGTCACCGATAACAATCTATGCGGCTCGATGACCGGCTCCGCGCTGGCACAATACGCCCGCTGCAGACATCCGAACACGCACGTCGTCATCATGCCGGGTAACGAGATCGATGCTCGACCGACGGATACCGTCTTCCTGCGAAAGCCGTTCGCTTCGTCAGCGCTGCTTGCCGCCGTTCGCGATTGAGCCCTACGTAAGAGACCTTCAATCCGGTGTGCTGGACCAGTCCTTCACCGTGGCGGCCGCTTCAATTTGAATGGCTCGCCGCAATAGCTCATCGCGTTTAACCCCAGAGGGAGCGGTGCGCGCTTCCTGGCGCACGCTTGGCCTGCGCCAGGGGCTTTGGTCAAAACGATACACCTCATCGCTGGGCGGCTTCTCTTCCATCGCCAAACTCCACTGGCTATCTCGGGTCGTCGTTCGTCGCATCGCCTGATCGATCAAGTATCTATCCACCCGTCCGCTCCAACACGACGGCGGGAACGAAAGTTCCAAGCGATGGTTGAGTGCGGTCAGGAGGCCCATGATGTACCAAACACGCTGCGAATTTGAGCGATAGTACATGGAGCATCAGCGAGACCGTAGCCGGCCGGGATTGGCGTATCATGCTCAGGTACACGCCTTTCGCTTTTTTACCGTGATCCTCGCCTGGGTTTTCATCGTGTCGGCCTTTTACCAGCGGCCCGAGCTGCTCACGGCCGTGCAACGCTTCGTACAGCGCTGCATCGAGACGGTCGGCAACGCCATACCGTCGCCGTGGGGACCGCGGCTGGAATTCGGGATGAGGGAGATCGGCGGCGTGATCTGGCTGCAGATCACCATGCTCGTGATTGCGCTGCGTCTTGCGCTGTCGACGATTGCCGGAGTCTGGCGCCTCGTTTTTCGAAAGGATCGAAGCCGCAGGAACGGCTAGCACCGCTCGCGGCATGCGCGAACGGCGGGGAAGGATATTGCCATCCCGACGTCGGGCTGGGTCACTTACTTCTCCTGCTCCATCGTCACGGCTACATTTCCGTTTGCGGAAAGCCTGACCTTGTTGCCTTCGACACCGGCAACGAGCCCCTTGTCGATGAAGTGGTGATGGCCCTTGTGCGAGCCCTCACCGCTGTCCTTCTTCGTCAGCTTGATCCGTCCACCTTCGACCTTGTCGACCGTACCGACATGCACGCCATCGGCGCCTATGATTTCCATATGCTCTTTGATGTCCATCTTCGCTGTCTCCGTTTGCAGAAGGCTCCCGTGGAGCCTTCTGACGATGGGACTTCGCGTTCTCACCAATTCGGCTTCACCCGGCCCTGAAGTTGACCGACGTTTCACGCGACTTACAAATTTTTCGATGTCAATCAACCTTTTCCACGAGATTTGGTTCCGTTCCGTCCTGCCTGTCAGAAATTGATCCACGGTGCAAGATGCAGCGCTAGACGCGAGCTTTGGCCCTTCCGGAAGCTAAACAAGCGTCGCCGCAGTGGCCGGCGTCGGAACCAAAACATCGGTAGAACCTTCTCTCCGGATGCCAGGTGCCCGGTAGGCTCGGCAAGGGGGAACGGATGCTGAGAGAAGCCCAGCACGACGAAGCCGTAGACCGCGCCGCCGCTTTGGCTTCAGCCATTGCCGAAGAGGGTCTGCGTTATGTGAGCGACGCGACAGCCGGATATCGCCGCAAACGTACACGCACTTCTTTCACGTACTACGACAAGGCTGACAAGCGGATCACAGATGCCGGCGTCGTAAGCCGTATCAAGTCGATCGGCATTCCTCCGGCCTACGAGTCCGTCTGGATCTGTCCCTTGCCGAACGGCCACATCCAGGCGACCGGAATAGATGCACGGGGTCGCAAACAGTACCGGTACCATCCGAAGTGGCGCGAACTGCGTGAGCAGAACAAGTATGAGCACATCATGCAATTTGCCGTGGCGCTGCCGGCGCTGCGCGCGCGCGTCGCATCGGACATGAAGCTCGACAGCCTGCCTCGGGAAAAGGTGTTGGCAACGATCGTGAGCCTCCTGGAGAAAACGCTCATTCGGGTCGGCAACACGGAATACGCCGCGAAGAACAAGTCCTACGGGTTGACCACGATGCGGCGCAAGCACGTGGCGATCGGACGCGGCGTCCTGCGTTTCGACTTCACCGGCAAATCCGGCAAGCAATGGAAGCTCCAGGTTGAGGACAGGCGCATCGCGGCCATCGTCAAGCGGTGCGCCGAAATTCCCGGTCACGAACTCTTCAAATATGTCGGTGACGACGGCACCTCCCGGACGGTCGATTCAGGCGACGTCAATGCCTACATCAAAGACATCACGGGACAGGATTTCAGCGCCAAGGACTTCCGAACGTGGGCCGGTACCGTACTCGCGGCCCTCGCGCTCTCGGAATTCAAGAAGTACGACAGCCAGGCGGAGGCCAAGCGAAACGTCGTTGCAGCGATCGAGAGAGTTGCAAAGCAACTCGGAAATACGCCTGCCATTTGCCGCAAGAGCTACGTCCATCCGGAGATCCTGAGCGCCTATATGTCCGGTGACCTCATCAAGATGATCGACGCCAAGATCGCGCAGAAGTTCAAGCGGCAGTATGCCAAGCTGACTTCCGACGAAATTATGGTTCTCGCCTTCCTCCGCAAGCGGCTTCAAGCTCTCAAATCCGACACCTGATCTGGCCCCCGCGATCGGGAATGGCGTTACGATGCGTCTAATGCGGATGCTAAAGGAGTTCCCCGACACGCGCTGCAAGGCTGATGACGCCTACCGGGCGCGCAAGCACTGGTAGAAGCATGTGTGCCACCAGTCTCACCGCCCTAACCGAGAAAGGGCGTGCCGATGACTGGGTTTCCTCCTTCGCTTTCAATCGCCGTCCGGCTGGTCGCCTTGAAGCCTTAAAAGTGAAGGCTATTTTTTGAAACCGATGGAAGCTTAATGGTAATTCACTCGGCATCTCCCAATGGCGCAAAATCCGAAACCCCATCGGTGAGAGCTCCGTTATGGGCCATGGGTCGTTACGTCGGCATGAACCGTGATGAGCATAATCGGGAATGCGCTCGCGAGGCTCGCCGTTAGGCGGCACTGCTTGCTCCGGGCCCCGTCACGGATGCGTTGCTGGCAAAGATCAGGGAATACGAAGCTAAGATGCCGGCTATAACGCGCGCTCCAGACGTCGCGCGGTACGAAAATCACTGAGGTGATGCAGGTTTGGTTTGAACGCCGCTTCCTTGGCAAGCAGGTGATAGACGCGCGCGACGACGCGCTGCTTCTGCTTCGTCCGGCCTCGTGGCAGCGCCCTCGCCTTGCGAACCGCTTCAATCGCGTGAGCCTGGAAATAGTGATAAGCGTCTGACATAGACTAAAATCCGCTTTTCTCGGCGGTCTTTTGAACTTCAACTTCGGTCTTCTTTTCCTCGACAGATGTGACGTGCTGCACGCGTTTCTTGTCGGCGGGCTGTTCTTGACCGCGCTCGTCGCGCCCGATGCCCTGGCTCTTCCTGTCTGACATAAATCAATTCCTTCATGCAGAACCGCCCCTGACGAAAATCAGAGGCGGCTCGAACAATTCCCGGAAACTAGTGCCCGGTGCCAGGCTTTGTGGTCTTCGGCGCCTTACCGTCCTCGACGCGGCCCTCGTTGCGGAGGTCGCGGCCTTCCTGGGCCTTCTTCTGGCTCTCGACAGACTTGCCATGCTCGTAAAGTTCTTCCTTCACGAAACCGGCGGCTTCCTTGGCTTTACCTTCAACGCTCATATCAATCTCCTCTGTGCCTGTAATAACGCAGAGGCTTTTCTTCCGTTCCTCGCGGTTTCCCTTGGTGGTGGCGCGCGACCAATCCAGGCGTGTGAGCAGGGGCGGCACCACCTGCTGAAAACCATCGAAAACTTACGGCGTGCCCGCAAGACTGAATCCAGACAGCCGCACCACCCTGCCGCTGATCGGCGACATTGCCCGCATACACTTCCGCGCTTTGACCCGGAGAGCGCTTAAACTTTGCATCGGTAATGGCAAATTTCTTTACGGACATAGTTCTCCCATACGCAAGATTTCCCATCGTATAGTCATCGGCATAAAGAAGCCGCACGTCTTATGAGCGATCCTGGGTTTTGCCCCTGTTGATCCCATGGCAAGCCCCACCCAATTGGTGCCGGCGCAAACCGGAATCGTGAAGCCAACATCATTCAGCGCTTGATAGATCTCGGCATGGCAATGATGGGCACCATCTTCATTGCCGACGACGGCGGCAATGCCGACCTTGCCAAATGACGGCATGCGCTTTTTCTTGTCGGTCTCTTCGAGAAACGCATCCATCCGCTCCAGCACGCGCTTGGCCACACTGGAAGGCTGGCCCAGCCAGATCGGTGTGCCTATAATAAGAATATCAGCCGCCAACACGCGCTTGCGCAAGGCGGGCCAGGCATCGCCCGGCCCTTCATTGGATTTCACGCCTGGCTTGATGTTGAGGTCGGCGACGCGCCCCCCCGACCTTATGTCGACGCAGCGCGGCGAGTAGCTCTTCGAGCATTTTGTCGGTCGAGGATTTCTCTTTGCCGGGTTTGAGTGTGCAATTGAGAGCGAGCGCGGTGAGCGACATATCGGCGAGCTCTTGCTCCTTTACGGATTCTTATTCTTGGTACGGGAAACGCGGATCCGGCTGCTGAAGGCGCCGAGGTCGTCGTACGGCCGCAGTAAGCCGGAATCAGATCGCCAGGCAGGGTGGCATTTCGCGTCTGGCCCGGTACCGGGCGGACGAGGTCATGAGCCTTTCCGAGGGCCGTATGGCCCGGCTCAAGTCGTGCGCCAAGTCCTCGTTGATCTCCGCCGACCGCGCAAGGCTAGGTATTTTTGCGGGAACTCCTCGTTTCAATTTGGGTTTTCCCTCGCTCGCAGCGACGATTAGCGACCCCGCGGGCCTGCCGCATCGAAGCCGGCACCGTTTGGTATATTTATAGCTCGATTAGGATGGAGCGGAGAGTTGCCTGACGATCGCCCTTTTCCCCGCCTCGACGACGCTGAAGTTCGGAGCACGCGGGACCTAAATCCCGATTTCAATGCCATTTTCGACGCATCTCCGACCCCCCTTCTGGTCATTGCTCCGCCGGACTGGATCATCGTGGCGGCAAACCGAGCGCGCCTCATCGCGACGGATACAACGCGCGAACAAAATCTTGGGAGGAAACTATTCGATGTGTTTCCCGACGATCCCAACCATCCTGAAGCGGACGGCGTCCAGAACCTGACTTCGTCCCTGCAGCGGGTCGTTGCGACCGGGAAGACCGACGTGATGCCGGTCCAGCGCTACGCCCTGAGCGACGCGACGGGCGCCTTCGTGGAAAGGTGGTGGAATCCGATCAATACGCCTATTCTCGACGATGAAGGGAATGTCTCGCTGGTCATTCACCGCGTCGAAGAGGTCACCGAACTGATACGACTGCGCGGCGAGATGGCTGCCAACGATATGATGGCCGACCAGCAACAGTCCATCATCGACCAGCTTCGCAGCACCGAAGCGGCCCTACGCTCCAGTGAAGCGCTGTTGCGCTCGCTGAACGCCGACCTTGAGCTGCAGATACTGGAGCGGTCCCACGTCCGGAGCCAAACGTGGCGGCTTACTCCCGAGTTGCTCGGCGTCGCCAACCGCGAAGGCTTTTTTACCAGCACCAATCCGGCGTGGAGCCAAACTCTCGGTTGGGCAGAAGCCGAACTCGCACAGGTTCCGTTCCTCGAACTGGTCCATCCAGAAGATCGCGAGACAACGGTTGCGGCGTTCGGCATATTGCAGCGCGGCGAACCGGTGCTCAGGTTTGAGAACCGCTACCGGACTAAGACCGGCGACTTCCGCTGGATTTCGTGGGTCGCTGTTCCCGAAGGCGATCAGATCTACTGCGGCGGCCGCGACGTTTCGGCGGCGAAAGCACAGGAAGCAAAACTGGCCGAGGCGCAGGAGGTGCTGCGCCAAAGCCAAAAACTCGATGCGATGGGACAACTGACGGGCGGGGTAGCGCACGATTTTAACAATCTCCTGACGCCGATCATCGGAAGCCTCGACATGTTGGTGCGACGGAAGGTCGGTAGCGACAGGGAACGCCGCCTGATCGAAGGAGCGCTGCAATCGGCGGAGCGGGCGAAGACCCTGGTACAGCGCCTGCTTGCGTTTGCAAGGCGACAGCCACTTCAGCCCACTTCCATCGACGTAAGGCGGCTTATCAACGGCATGGTCGACCTCATCGCCAGCACGTCGGGGCCCCGCATCTCCTTACGCGTGGCGATGTCGGACAATCTTCCGCCCGCCCTCGCTGACCCGAACCAGCTCGAAATGGCCGTGCTTAATCTTGCGGTCAATGCGAAGGATGCCATGCCCGATGGCGGAACGCTGACCATTTCAGCCGCTCGCGAGTCGGTTCGAACGGGACATCGCTCCAAGCTTCGTCAAGGTCATTATGTGCGTCTCTCCGTCGAAGATACCGGAACAGGCATGGACGAGGCTACGCTTGCGCGAGCGATTGAACCTTTCTTCTCGACAAAGGGCATCGGGAGGGGCACGGGCTTGGGGTTATCCATGGTGCATGGACTTGCGACACAACTTGACGGCGGTTTGAAAATTACCAGCCGGCTGGGCGAAGGGACGGTCGTAGACCTCTGGTTTCCGACCACCTCCGTCTTGGCTGAGAAACAGGACGGGTTCGTCGGCGACTCGGCGGGTCATCGGCCGGCCCTTGGGACGGCGATGCTGGTCGACGACGAAGAGCTCGTCCGGTTGAGCACGGCCGATATGCTGATGGATCTTGGCTATGAAGTTGTCGAAGCAAGGTCCGGCGAAGAGGCGCTGCGGCTGATCGATGGCGGGATCGAGCCCGATCTCGTCGTAACCGATCACCTCATGCCAGGCATGACAGGCGTCGAATTGGCCAAGGCCTTGCGGTCCAGCAGGCCCGCGCTTCCGTTGCTGATCATATCAGGTTACGCCGAGGAGGACGGCATAGATCCCTCCTTGGCCCGGCTGACCAAGCCTTTCCGGAACGCGGAGCTCGCCGCCAGCCTAGCAGCGTTGTCAGAGCGATATACTGGGGACAATACGCGATGACGGCATTCAACGCAGGCAACGGCCCTTCAAATTCCCGTCTTCAGGACCAGGGGAGCGGGACGAGCTCAGTTACCAGCTGCGGTAACAGCCGCTAAGATCCTTCATAAAGCCCCGAAATCTGCGCCAACGGCCTCCAAGCGCAGTTCGCAAAGGTGCTGGCATATCGGTCCGACGACGAACGCCGATGGTCAGTACGGGCGTGGGCTGGAAGAAGGATACCATCGATATCGTCTCCCTCGCGGCGGACGTCGGATCGCCGGCCGGGTACGCTTTACCGGACCAGCGAGCCAGCGATCTCCAATTACCTGGAAGCGGAAATCGCTTCCGCACGCCGGCTCCTGACAGATCACGGCGTCAGGCGGGTGATAAACGCGCTGATGAAAAGGGCGCCGAGCGCTAAGCCGACCCCGATATCCCTACTCTTTCGCCGGCCTGCTCAGCATCGCGGTCGAGCACAACCAGGCGGAAGCCGGGCTTCAGGAGGCGCTCAAATGCCAGGCGCTGCTGACACGCAAGATGAGCCATCGCGTGAAGAACAGCCTGACCTCAGTCCTTGGCCTGCTTCGATTTAGGCGCGCAGCTGGGGATATGAGCCGGATCTTGTTGACGTGACGCGGACAGTGTTTCTCAATTAGCCGTCGCAATTTGGCGGCAGCTTAGGGAACATCATGAAAACAATAATTACGACTATTGCTTTGACCTTGGCCGCGACCAGTTTCGCCACGGCCGGACAGTACAATTCGCAGTCGGCGCGGCAAGATCGCGAGTACAAGAGTCTTTCTGCTGCCACCCAGCGTGCCTATGGGACGTCGAGTTCATCGAGCAGCACCTACAAACCACCCACCAGCACCAACAGTAAGCGATATTAAGGCCGCGCCAAACATCGATGGCGGGGTCCGAGCATATTCTGGCTCGGACCCCCGCTTCAGCCTCGTTGCATACTTTTCGAAATTGCCTTCAACACAAGCTAAGCCGCGTGAACAATTAAGTGGCGTACTTTAAACGCGAATTACGATGCCGGGCGGCTGGGACCGTCTTTCTCCTGCTAACCTAGCAAGGCTCTCACGCAAGGATTGATCGGTACAAATCTAGATATCGATCAGCCATTCGGTCGACCGTAAAGCGCTCAGATACCGCTGCCCGGCATGCGGCGCGATCAATCTCACCCACACGACGGATCGCATTTACGGCTTCGTCGACGTTGTTGACCAAGAAGCCGGTCACGCCATCGACAATCATCTCGGGCATCGATCCGCGGTTGCAGGCGATCACCGGGGTGCCGCAGGCGAGTGCTTCCACGACCGATAGTCCGAACGGCTCCTCAAAATTGATAAGATGGAGCAGCGCACGTGCCGAGCCTAGCGTGCTCGTGCGGGCCGCTCCGCCCACAGGACCGCGATAGACGACAGAACGGTCTTCCAGCGCGGGCAAAATCTGTTCGTTGTGATAGTCCCGATCCTGGATGATGCCGGCCATGATCAGCCGTCGACCCGCACCACGTGCCGCTGCAATCGACTCGGCTGCTCCCTTGTCGGGGTGGATGCGGCCGAAGAAGAGCAGGTCATCGCTGCCATGTGGGTCAAAGGGAAAGTCTTCCAGACGAATCCCATGGTGAATTGTCGCTGCATAGCGCAGGTCCGGATGACGATCTGCCTCGCTGATCGCCACGTAATGGACGCGATCTTCGTATGTCTTGAAAGCGGGGAGGATGCGGTTTGAGGAGAAACCGTGGATCGTCGTCACTACTGGTGTCTCTACCAAGCGCGAGAATGCGAGCGGCACGAAATCGGCCTGGTTGTGAACAAGGTCGAACTCACCGGCGTGCTCGAACACATGGGCGACGTGTAGCAACTCCCATACCTTGGCGTCGATAGTGGGGTCCTCGGAATAGGCCGCAGGGCAGACGCCAGCGAGTTTTCCCGCCGTCCGACTATCCTTCGTGGCGAACAAGGTGACGTCGATGCCGCGCGACACCAGCGCTTCCGTCAGCAAGCTCGTCACCAACTCCCACGGACCATAATGGCGCGGCGGCGTACGCCAAGAAATAGGGGCTAGCATGGCGATACGCACGTCGTTGTCCTTTGCTAATTTCGTTGATGGGTCGTCAAAATCACGCCCTCGTGGGCCTGCAGCAGCACAGCATCGTCTCTGACTAGCGTTGCATCGGCAACAGTGGACAAGATCACTCGGCAATCGCTCGCCCAATCAGGCAATTGCAGGCGCTGCGCATGTCCCCCGAGATTAAGCGCTACGATCATTCGCTCGACGCTGCTCCGACGCTCAAAGGCAACTACATCGCCTTCCGCGTCCAGGAGTTTTAAGTCTCCGATCGCCAACGCCGGATGTGCACGCCTGGCAACCAGCAATCGGCGATAAAGTGTTAGCATTGAATGAGGTTCATCCGTCATCCGCGCAACGTTGCGAATAGGCCAGTCGACGTTGAGCGGCAGCCACGGCTTGGCGAGGGTGAAGCCGGCATTTTCGCTTCCGTCCCATGGCATTGGCGTGCGCACCGGATCGCGACCCAAGGCGAGCCCCGGCTCACGGAGCGCGCGAGGATCCTGAACCTCGGCGAACGGGATCGCGACATCGCTCAAGCCCAACTCGTCTCCATAGTAGACTGTGGGCGTTCCGCGGAGTGTAAGAAGCAGCATCGCTGCGACGCGGGCCTGGGCCTGCCCACGCTTGGTTGCGACGCGCGGCCGGTCATGGTTGCCAAGCACCCAGTTCGGCCAAGCGCCTGGCGGAAGCGCCTTCTCATAGTTGACGATCAGCGTCGTGAGGGAGCTAGCCTCCCACGGTGCATCGATGAGCTGGAAGTTGAGGGGCAAGTGCAGCTCTGCGCGTTCCCGACCGTAATAAAGTATCAGCCGATCGATCGGCAGGTAGATCTCGCCGATCAGCACGCGTTCACCCCTTTCATTCCCGCCATAACTATCGGCGACGGCGCGCATGTCAGCGGCGATTTCGTGCACCTCGGGCTGGTCGGTTGAATGACTCTGGACCACGCGGTGCATATCGCCCATCGTTGGCTGATAGGCAGGATTGAGCGGATTATCGGAGAAGTCCGCCGCCTTGACCAGGTGCCACAGCACGTCGATGCGAAAGCCGTCCACACCGCGGTCTAACCAGAAGCGCATCACATCGTACATCGCCGCCTGCACGACCGGGTTTCGCCAGTTGAGGTCCGGCTGCTCCTTCAGGAAGGCATGGTAATAGTATTGACCGGTGGCCTCGTCCCACTCCCATGCGGAGCCGCCAAAATCGCTGATCCAGTTGTTGGGCGGCCCTCCGTCCGGCGAGGAATCGCGCCAGATGTACCAGTCTCGCTTCGGATCGTCGCGCGAGGCGCGGCTCCCGATGAACCAGGGATGCCGGTCGGACGTGTGGTTGGGCACAAAGTCCAAGAGAACCTTGAGCCCGCGCGCATGAGCCTTGGAAAGCATCTTGTCAAAATCGGTGAGGACACCGTAGCGCGTATCAACGTCGCAAAAATCAGTAATATCGTAGCCGAAATCATTCATCGGCGACGGATAAATCGGTGAGATCCAAATGGCGTCGACGCCAAGGTCGGCAAGATAGTCAAGCCGCCGCTCGATCCCCTCGAGATCGCCGATACCGTCTCCGTTCATGTCTTGAAAGGAACGCGGGTAGATCTGATATACCACACCCGCCTGCCACCACGGTGCTTCACGAGAGATACCCAACTAAGGCACCCTGCGGCGGCGCTGTTTGGCAAGTTTCATCAATATCGGCATCGCGGAACGAACCCGCTGGAGTTCATCCTCTGTCCTTGAGGCGCGTGGCATTGTGACGGCGCTCGGGGATTGGTTATGCAAGATACGGAAATGGTCGCTCTCCGAACCGGGCGGGAGTTCACCACTCTTAGTCGACGATAGCGGCCGAAGGCGCCGCGTTTTTGGGACAAGCCGAATACCATTATGACCGCTTGCCAACGCGATAACACTGCTCCCATAAAACGACGGGCCCGTAGCGCAAGGAAGCGACGACTGAATTGCTGCGGCATTGCCCGTCGATATCTCGGGTTCCTTATCCGCCTGAGCAAGTCGCATGGTCTGATCCTCCAACTGGTGTGTCTCGCGACCCTCATGTAGGGCTCACCCCAGCTTCGCAGCGTGCGCCGGACCAAAACGTCAATTATTTGAGGAGGCTGGCGCTGCCTTTTGCGCTTCGGTCGCTTCCGTAACCAAGTCCGGATGAGTAACCGGTTCGTCCGACAAACGACAACGATTCCCGCCATCCCGGAAGCGGCTAGAAAGCATCAATCAACAGCCGCGACAGATACCCTTCAGCTTGGATGTGGTTCGGGCATCTTCGGCGATGAATGGATCCTTGTATGACGACCGCGACGTGTCGCTTTGGACCGTCGCGGGCTTTCGCATTCTTGGAGGCGACGCCGCATCGTAGCAGGCGAGCCGCTCCGTTGTGCTTTCAATTGAGCGGCATTGCGGTCCAGCGGCGAGAGTGCCTTGCGCACAGGCGCATAGTGTCAACACGGCGAGCGCAATTTTCATTCGATCTCCTCTGCGGATCGACATTAGAATAGGCCTGCGCCTGCACAACAATCCACCCATCGGGGTCGCCCGACGCGAAACGCACCTGCGCGGCAGTCCCGTGGATAGCTTACGCCGACGCTCGTATCTATTTCTTCTTGCCAGACGCTATACCCGGTTGCCATCCTGCACCCTTTTGGCTTGGCGCCGCAGCTATCGTCTTGATCTTCTCTTTCTTGGGCTTCTTCGCCTCGCGATTTCCCTTTTGTTCACCCTTAGCCATTCTGCTTTCCTTTGGTTCGATCAACGCCGTCGTTGGACGCCAAGATTCAGGTTGTCGCTGCAATTTTCATCGCGTCGTAGATCTCCTCGGCCATTTCGACTTCCCCGATCTCATGCAGACGGGAAACCATGATCGAGGCCTGGGCCTTAGCCATGGAGAATGGCTCGCCGATTCCAAAGCTGAATCTGATGCGCCAGATCCCCCTATGGCTGCGATGCGGCTCGATCAGCAACACCGGAAGATCGGGCAACCCATTCTCCAGCAGGAGCTTCGATAGCGTAGGCGTCACATTGTTCCCTCAAGCCAAGGCTTATGCCAGAGAGGCCATAACGCGCGCCGCGCGTCTGATCTCGTAGTCGATCAAAAAGCTCGGCCTGAGCAATGCTGGCGTGGGGCAACCGTGCGCCCTTTGTCCCCAAATAGCCATGCATTAATTGCTAAGCCTCCAATTGTCGCCTCAAGTCAGCCTCTCGGCAAACTGAGTTCCTCTCCGTTGATGGCGCGATCCAACGCATCGACCAGTATCTGAATCTCAACAAACTTGTTGCGTGCTCGCTCTGCCTTATCCCGGTCGAACGGAGCGGCCAGTACCTTCGCATGCGCGTCCCTATCCTCAATCATGCGCGCACGTGCTTTGTTCAGAATTTCAAGTCGATCGCTCATTCAGACTCTCCGAATTTCAATGAACAGATTAGTGCTGATCAAGCGGCAATCAACCTTTTAGCGCCCGCATCAGTGCCGACGTCTTGATGGTGGCGAAATTTGAGAAGGTGTCTGACACCGCGTACGGTAGAATGATCTGATCGTTGTGCCGTATTGCCCCGCAGGTATAGACGACGTTGGGGACGTACCCCTCGCGCTCCGACGGTTCGGGCCGCAGCAACGGCTCATGTGAGCGAGCCAGCACTTTCGATGGATCGTCCTTATCGAGCAACGCCGCCCCGATCGAGTATTTTCTTACCGGGCCGACGCCATGCGTCAGCAACAACCAACCTTCATCGAGCTCGATTGGCGATCCGCAATTGCCGATCTGAACAAACTCCCAAGGAAATTCCGGTTTCAAAATCGGCTGAGCGCCGTCATTCCAAGTGTAGAGGTCGTCCGAATAGATCAGGTAGAGGTTCTCATTGTCCTGCCGCGCGATCATGGCGTATTTGCCGCCGATCTTGCGTGGGAACAGCGCCATGCCCTTGTTGCGTGAAGCCAAGCCTTTCAACGGCGCCAACCGGAACGACAAGAAATCGTGGGTCTCAATCAGTTCGGAGCGAATGCCCCGTCCGCTGTAGGCTGTATAAGTTGCGTAGTACGTCCTATTGACGCCATCACGGAACTCGACGAAGCGAACGTCCTCAATGCCATTCGCTTGGGATTCAGTGACTGGAAATACGACTCGCTCGCTCAACTCTTCTTCGGGATTGAAGATCAGCTCGACATGTTCGCCGTCCGGTCCGGATGCGCGATGGCCAATCCGGGGACTGGAAGCAAGTCGCGCCGTCGGATCGATAACCAGGCTGCCGTCGGCTGCTAGCGTGCCCGCCCGAAACGTCAGCGACGACACGTGCCCTTCGCCAATGGCACGGAGGCTGAGAATGAAGCGGAGGCCGCCCTTCGGCGCGCCTGACTGATCCGGGTGTGGCACGATACTGGGGTTGAACAAGGCAGAAGCTTCGAACGAATACTCATGAAGAAAATAGGCCCCTATCAACTGGCGTTGGATCTTCGAAAAATTGCCATGAGCGGCGAAAGCCTCCTCCATTTCGTTCGCGCGGGATTCGAACTTATCCAGCAGGTTTCGATGCCGCCCGAGGAAGTTCTCAAGCACGTCGGCGAGTTGAGACGCAACGGCTTCCGAATCAAGCGCGAGAACTCGGTCGACAATGTGATTTGCGCGCGTTTTGTCGGTTGGATTAAGGTCGCGGGGTTCAGTCGCCGGCTTGAACGGGCGCACGATCACACGGGTGGGATCGGGACGTAAATAAAGCGCTTGCCGGTTCATAAGGGTATCCTGTGACACTGGTTCCTCGATCGTCAGGGAAGGAGGCAATAGTCAAGCACCCATGACCCGCAGTGCGGCAGGTTTGGCCAGGCCGGCGTTAACCCGAGCAAGCTGGCGAATCTCCGCAAGTCCAAGCAGGTAACACACAACCGACTCGCCGCCGCGATTTTCATTGGCGCGATCAGGGTGCAGTCCATCGCGGCAACTGCCGGTGTTCGGATCGACCAGCGCCACCGATAAATCGTTGCTGCCAAGAAACCAGGTAAAGGCGCGAGTCGCGAGTGCTTTCCACTCGGCATCGCCATCTACCCGCCACGCTGTGAGGCAGGCAGCGATGGTCGCCGTCGCTTCTACTGGCTGCTGATCAAATGCTTGGGGAAGTCGCCGCATTTCACCGAAGCCGGCAGTGCCGACTGGCCGAAAATGCCCGGCTGGCGATGTTTGTCGCGTCATCAGCCAGCGCAGAGACCTTAATCCGGCCTGCACGTATTCGGACGTCTGCGTCGCTGTGCCTGTCAGCATCAGCGCCTGCGGCAGGCGGGCGTTATCGTAGGCCAACCCTTCCTCGAACCACACCCAGTCCGGCGTTTCGACCGCCGCCAGACAGGACATCAGCCTGTTGGCAAGAGAATGACGGATTTCCTGAGCGTGGAGATCATCCGGAGCCACGGCGCAGTAAGCGCTCAAACCCAGCAAGGTGAACGCCCATGCCCGCGGGGACCGAAAGGTGTCTACAGCAAACAGCGCCTTTGCGAACAAGGCAGCCGCCCACCGTCGCCTCAACGGAGTTGCGTCGCTGCGAGCTGTTTCGCCGAGTGCCCAAAGCGTTCGTGCGTGACTGTCTTCGGACCCGCTAGCTTCGAGCCAGGCTCGATTGAAGCTCATAAAGTTGCGAAATCGTCCAGTGTCCGGATTCCACGCATGCTGCACAAACGCGGCGAAACGGGCCGTCAAGGCTTCCGACAGCGGCTGTTCGCCCGGACTATTGAGAGCGCAGGCCAGCAGCATCGCTCGAGAGTTATCATCGACGCAATAGCCGTGCGAGCGATCTGGCACGGAATACACGGCGTGCTGAAATAGACCGGTATCATCGCACATCGACAAAAAATGGTCGATCTGCATCTCCGGCGCCTCAGGGCCGCGTAGCTCCGGAATGCCCGTATTCGACGGCGCAACAACCCTGAGCCAGTGCCTCTGGGACGCGCTCTCGAAAACCGACATGTAGTGCTCGGCGGTACGTTGCCACGTCATGGTCCTGCTGACCGCATGGGCGCGCCGGCACATCGCCTGCCGGCGAACGTCGTCCGTGAGCAATTCTGCGATCTTGCTCCCGATCGCTATCGCATCGCCGAACGGCACGAGGACGCCGCGTCCATTTGCCAGCAGTTCGCGAGCATGCCAGTACGGCGTCGAAACGACGGGCTTTCCCAAGCCGAAGCTATAGGCCAACGTTCCCGACGTCATCTGCGCCTCGTTGAGATAGGGCGTGACATAGACGTCGCACATCGAGATGAATTCGAGCAGTGTGGGCAGATCGACGAAGCGATCGAGGAACAGGACGTGTTCATCGACACCAAGTTCGCGGACCCGCCTCATCAGTCTGTTGCGATATGCCTCACCCTGCTCTCGAACCAGGTTCGGATGCGTTGCGCCAAGCACGACATAAATTGAATCGGCTCTTCTCTCCAGAATTGAGGGCATCGCGTCGATCATGACTTCGATGCCCTTGTTGGGAGACAACAGGCCGAATGTTAGAATGACCGACTTTCCTTCAAAGCCCAGCCTTGCCTTCGCTGCATCGGGCGCGACCAGTGCGACGTCGGGAATGCCGTGAGCTATGACCTCAATCTTGTCGTCCGGCACCTGGTAGACGCTCCGCAGCAGCTCGCGGCCTTTGTTTGCCATCACAATGACGCTGGAGGAGGCATCGACGATGCGCTCCATGACCGCACGCTGCGCGGCGGTCGGATCGGCGAGCACGGTGTGGAACGTCGTCACGACAGGCATGGTGAGACGTGACAGTAATTCGAGAACGTGACCGCCGGCTTCGCCGCCGAAAATGCCGAATTCGTGCTGTAGGCACACGATGTCAAACCGGCCGCCGTTCAGGAAGCCCGCTGCACGTATGTAATCTTCGAGTTTAGTGTCTTGGATCTCAATGGCAACTGCATTTGGATAGTCATAAGTTTGGCCATGATCTGTCATTGCCACAATGCAGGTCTCAAGAGTGGAGCGTGATGTCGAGATCGCCTGCTGCAAATCTGTGGTGAAGGTTGCGATTCCGCACCGGCGGGGCAGCGAATTGCCAACAACGGCGATGCGACGGAGCGGCGTCATATAGTCACCTCGGCAGTCTCGTTTGAATTCACCAAATCCCCGGCCGACATACCGACAGATTTGGTCAGCCCTCCAGCGTCCTCTAAAAGAGAAACGACGGGGTCAGGCCCCGGATAAGCCACCAGGGCCCTCATGCAGTCCGTGCCGACCTTGATGCGAGCTTGATCGTCCTCAATGAAAACAGCGTTGCCGATCGATACGCTTGTCATTCCCACGCGTGCCCAGCCCTCGACCGCCAGGATCCAAGTTTCCCGGTCGGCGCTGAGTGTCCAATTCGAGTTCGCGGGCAGGTTAATCAACTCAACAGTAAAATGCTGGCTCGTGATCAGCGCTGTTCTGACCTTCGTGATGCTTTGCGGAGCCAATTGGGGCTGGACCGGCCCCGCATTGGAAGCAGCGACGGCGCTTTTTTCATGCAGTTCGCGCTGTCTGCCATGGTCAAACAGGCGAAATGTCGTATCGCTGCGCTGCTGAATCTCGGCGAGCACGATACCGGCGCCAATGGCATGGATGGTCCCGGCGGGAACGAAAATGGTGTCGCCCTCCGCGACGGCACGCCAGTGCACGAGATCGGCAATTGAGCCGTCCCTGATCGCTGCGCCCAGAGCCTGCGGCGTGAGCCGTCGGTTCAGTCCCAGCGAAACCCGCGCGCCGGGATCTGCAGCGAGTATGTACCAGGCTTCGGTCTTGCCGTTCGGCAAACCGATGGAGCGAGCAAATGCATCATCCGGATGAACTTGAATCGAAAGCGGTTCTCTGGCGAAGATCAACTTCAGCAACAGGGCCGGCGCGGCCGCATGCTCATTCGGACGCTGGAACCACAACTCTCCAACGGGGTCACCGGCAACGTCGATCCTGCTCCATGGACGGAGATCGCACACGCCCCACGGCTTGCGCGTAACTTGCACGGTGGCATGCTCGACGGCCATAGATTGTCCTTACCCGAAACCACATATCGAGGCGGTATTCGGCTGGCCGATACCGTTGATATGACTCGCGATTGCTAGGTTGTCGCGGCGGTTATGCGACGCTTGTCGTGATCCCGCTAAAATATCGATCAAGTGGGCGTTTCGAGACAGCAGCCTGATGATTGCGGTGCTATTCCAATATCCGCGTCAGGTTACGAGACCCGGACTACTGTTGCATGTCTCGTCTGAGACGGACTACCACTGAGCTATCGCAGCGTACGCGATCAGAAGCGCAAAACAGATCGGCAGCAGCACCGGAGGCACCAGCCAATCATGAAGGTTGAATTTGAGGTTATCTGACATGTGACCGCCTTCTTCGTTCAGGCGGGAGCACAACGCTCTCAGTCACCGATAACAGCCCAGGGCGTGCGGTGATCGTTTTGATATGGCGACTATCTGGTGAATTACGAGGAGTACCGTGATTTATTTTTGAGCGGACGTCTGACAAGCCTGCATTGCGACGTTGAGCGGGCCGAGCGACCCTGGCTCGAAGGTGGCTCGAACGCGTTCGGCACGCGGACCTACCGGCCGCTACTGCGGATAAAATAGCTCGTCTTCGGTAACCACACGCTCGATGTTCTCTGATTTGCTTTTGATGCGATACCTCACACGACCGTCAGCCTCAATGGGCATTCGCTTCACGATCGTATAGATAGCTGGAACATCGGCGATGGCACGCCCTTGAGGACGCTGCGATCGATGCAGCACATCTTCGTGCAACGCATAAGCATATGGCATGAATCGCTCTCCAAAGGTCTCGGTCGTCGATCGCTGCCAGCCCGCCTTAAAGGACAATAACCTGCCTTGGACCCCGCATGCCGCAACACAGTTCGACAACCCTGACGAACTTCTTAGCAGTCGCTGCCAAAGAAAGCGACGTGATAACTGACGCGTTTTCGCGTGCCAGTCGTTGGTGACGTCTTGAGTCGTACCCACGGATCGCGAAGCGAACCGTTGATCAACACAACCCGATCCAACGAGGGAAGCTGTCTAGCAGCGCGCGCGGGATGTCAGCGATCGAAAGTTAGCGTCGGAGCCATAGTTGCCGAATTGCAGCCTGGAAACCGTTGAGCGCCACATAACAGCCGAGCAGAACGACCGCCAGTAAACAATAGATGAGATATGGAGACCGCCTCAGTCTGAAACCCCGCATTCGGCCAAATCCTAATCGCTCATTCAACTCTTTGTCGGCGTCTTAGAGAGTTCAGCTTCAACGCCAATTGCACACGCTCTGGAGAACGATTAGTCCATGTTCGTGG
>JBEVLH010000083.1:0-5367 GCA_040509255.1 Hyphomicrobium sp.
CACAACTTTTTTTTCGCAACGGAACGCATCGATACAGACACCTGTCCCGCTCGCATCCGCACCGTTGGTTTCGTCGCTCTGAGTGTATCGACAGACCGATACGCCGCCCTTTCGGATGGCGCCATACCGGATATCAACTTGGGATCACGAACCGGTCTCATTCCATGCACCGCAAGCAGGAACGATTATGCCAAGCTCCTGTTCAACTGTCGGCCGCTCGGTTGGCGGGTTAACCCACACATCGATTGGAACTGTTATGTTGGCATCGACAATCGTCGCCATGTCGGAACTCACGCTTCTTGCAATTGAGGCCTATCGCGTGATCGCTCTGCGAATGCAAGTCTTAATGCTCGGCGGCGTCGCGGCGATGACGGAAGCCGAGCTTATGGTCCGGGAGAAGCAGATAGCTGTCCAGAAGGCGATTTCCGATCTGTCGGGCGGCGCCTCGCAAGCTGCCGTTCGGTCCGACATAAGGTCCGTCGTGCAGGGCAATATCGTGCGGCTGTCGAGCCGTCGATCATAGCGCGCGTTACGCATGGTAAGGCACCGCGCGTCAGGGTCGGGACGGCAGGCTGGAGCGTCGTTTCCGATCTCGCCGACCAGTTTCCCCCAGGTGGGAGTCATCTCGAGCGATACGCTTGCCGCATGGTCTGCACGGAGATCAACTCGTCGTTCTACAAGCCGCATCGCCGTTCCACATATGATCGATGGGCCTCATCTACACCGAAGGATTTTCTTTTCTCTGTTAAGCTGCCGAAGGCGATCTCCCATGACCACGCACTGATCTCGTGCGCCCAGCCGTTGAGCTGTTTCTTCGATGCAGTCGCGGGCCTTGGAGAAAAGCTGGGTGTGGTCCTCATTCAACTGCCGCCCAAGCTCGCATTCGATGACTCCGCGTTTGGGCGCTTCTTTGATGACTTTCGCGAATACAGCGATGTCGCGGTCGCCCTGGAGCCGCGACATGCGACTTGGTTCACGCCCGATGTCGAAGACAAACTCCAAGCACGCCGTATCGCCCGAGTAGCAGCCGATCCCGCCAAAGCGCCAGGCGCAAGTGTTCCGGGTGGGTGGGACGGGCTCGTGTATTACCGGTGGCACGGCGCGCCCCGGGTGTATTACTCCAGCTATGAAGTCACGGAATTGGAAGCCATGGCTTCCAATCTGCAGACATATCGAAAGGCGGCGAGGCAGTCCTGGTTCATATTCGACAACACGGCCAGTGGTGCCGCGCTTGGAAATGCGCTGACGCTTTCGTCGTTGATTGATTGACTGGATGGCGAGCGCGCGCCGCAATTGGTGTCTGCCTGTCTCCCTGTCTGCGTAGTCGGGCCGACCGCTGTCTTCTCGGAATGCTCAGACGCCGCGTTCGAGCCAAACTAATCCGATCGCGCAGGAACAACGCACTTCTACTTCCATTTGCAGAACACACTCAAATCGATCGGAGATCGACATGTTCATGCGCGTAGACAAACTCCAGGCTGAGCTTCCGATCCCGAAGGCACCAAATCCGAACGCGGGCGCCGCCCTTCAGGAGCTTCTTGGGGGAAAGTACGGCGAGATGTCCACCCTCAACAACTACATGTTCCAGAGCTTCAACTTCCGCAGCAAACCGAAACTGCGGCCGTTCTACAGCTTGGTTGCGGCGATCACCGCCGAGGAACTGGGACATGTGGAACTGGTGAGCAACGGCATCGCGATGCTGAACAACGGGCCGGGTGATCCGACGGAGGATGTCGACATCGGCGATGCTCCTTTCGAGGACATGCAGGACATCCGCCTGGCCGCGTCGTTCTTCTCGAACGGCGGCGGTGCCATGCCTATGAACAGCAACGGCGCATCCTGGAACATGGACTTCGTGACATCCAGCGGCAACGTGATCATGGATCTGCTCCACAACTTCCATCTGGAATGCGGCGCGCGCCTACACAAACTGCGGGTCTACGAGACCATGACCGAACCCACCGGCCGGGAAGTCTGCGGCTATCTGCTCGTTCGAGGCAGCGTTCACGCGCACGCCTATGCGCTGGCTATCAAGAAACTGACCGGCGTCGAGATCGAGAAGATGTTGCCGACCCCCAACATCAATCTCGCAAATATTCCGGAATGCCAGAAGTACCTGGCCGAAGGGTCGCATCGCCGGCTCTATACGTTCAGTCCCAAGGATTATGTCGAGATGGCGGGGATCTGGGGCAACGGCGAAATGGCTCTGCCGGGCGATCCCGTCGGCGAACTGGAAGTCGTAGAAGGCATGCCCGACGGCGGCAAGATCGCCGATCTCGAAGGCACGCCGTCCGCGTTCGCGCCGGATTACGCGCCCGAAGAAATGTATGAGATCGCATCGAAGCTGTACAAGAAATCGCGCTGAATATTCGGATTCAGAAGAGCGGACGCACGTGTCCGCTCTTCGTCACCATAAAAGGCGACGTCATGGCTTTGAATAAGAAAAGATCCGCGACAAAGGCTCCAAAAAGAGCGTCGAAGGATTCCAAAAAAGCGGCAAAGGCTCCTAAGAAGACGTCAAAGGCAGCAGGGTCCGGTATGGCGCCGAACGGGGCGCCGTCGGAGCGCGCCGTGCCTATCCCTGAGATCGCCGTTTTTTCCGAATTGCCGTTCAAGCTAGTCGGAACGATCGGCGGCCGGACCGCACGTTCGGATATAGCCGAAGGCATGAAAAGCGAAGCGCCGGAAGACCTTCAAGCCGAGCTGAAACAATCAAAGACAGCCGCCAAGAAAGTCGCGAAGAAGGCGACCAAGAGTTCGAAACGTTCCTGAAAATCACGCGACGGCCCACGCGCGGCGCGGCACTCGCCTATTCGTGTGGCAGCACTACGCGATTGCTTGTCGATGGCTCTCAATCCGGTCTCAACGCATAGGGAATACACCATATGAAGGCATTATGCTGGCACGGCAAAGGCGATATTCGGTGCGACGACGTTCCCGAACCGACGATCGAGCACGGGCGCGATGCGATCATCAAGATGACTGCCTGCGCGATCTGCGGATCCGATCTCCATCTCATGGACGGCTACATTCCCTTCATGGAAAAGGGCGACGTCCTCGGGCATGAGTTCATGGGCGAGGTCGTCGAGGTGGGATCGGAGAACAAGAAGCTGAAGGTAGGCGATCGAGTCGTCGTACCGTTCACCATCTGCTGCGGAGAGTGCGAGCAGTGTCGCAAAGGAAACTGGTCCGTCTGTCAACGCAGCAACCGGACGCCCGAAAACGCAGCCACTGCATTCGGCTATCCGACCGCGGGCCTGTTCGGGTATTCGCATTTGACGGGCGCTTATGCAGGCGGGCAGGCGGAATACGTGCGCGTGCCCTATGCGGATGTATCACCCATTGTCATTCCGAATGGCATGACCGACGAACAGGCCTTGTTTCTCGGCGACATTTTTCCGACAGGTTGGATGGCAGCGGACAATTGCGAGATCGAGCCTGCGGACGTCGTTGCGATCTGGGGCTGCGGCCCCGTCGGGCAGTTCTGTATCAAGAGCGCCTTGATGCTCGGCGCCGCACGGGTCATTGCCATCGATAATGTGCCTGAGCGCTTGGCGCTCGCTCGACTGGCCGGTGCGGAAACGATCGACTTCGACGAGGAAGATGCGACGATCCTCGAAAAACTCAAGGACATGACCGGCGGCAACGGGCCGGACAAATGCATAGACGCGGTCGGCGCCGAATCCCACGCAACCGCGTCTTTCGACGCGGTCATCGATAAGGCGAAGGCCGCTGTGCTGCTGGGTACGGACCGGCCGCATGCCTTGCGTGCCGCCATCATGGCGTGCCGGCCAGGCGGGATCGTATCCGTCCCGGGCGTATATGGCGGCTTCCTGGACAAGATCCCGTTCGGTGCGGCGATGAACAAGGGCCTGACCATTCGGACGGGACAGACGCATGTCAACCGCTACTCCCTTGATCTGCTGCGTAGGATCGAGGAGGGCGAGATCGATCCGAGCTACATCATCACCCATCGCGCAAAGCTGGAGGACGGCCCGTCTCTCTACGAGACGTTTCGTGACAAGAAGGACGGATGCATCAAAGTCGTGATGACGCCCTGACGCGATGAAAAAGCGCCAATATATCGACGTTCCGTCCGAATTCCCTCAAGTCTCTACGGCGCTGCCGCGCGGCTCCATGGAGGATCTATCACTCAAGGCGCCGCGATCCTCACCCCGGGGCTCGGCGTCTCGATCGCCTACGGAGCTTCGGAGGCGGATTGGAATATTTTGACAGGCACGCCGTTGTAGCGGCGCTTTCCGCCACCCTGCTCGGTCGAAAAGTGAGGAATATGCGACCGGAGGCCGACAGGAAGAACTATTGCAGCACTTTCGGCAGTACGACGACCAATTCGACTTGGTGCCTCAATATCGCGCTCGCGACATCGACGATCAGTAGCGCGAAATCGTCTTCAATCTCAGCCGCGGCCAACTCGTCGCGCGCATAGATATAAAGCAACGGCCCGTCGACTTCCGCGAACCTGACGCCGGCAAAGACGCGATCGAACACGTGCGCACCTAGGACGGCCGCCACGCGGGCCTGAATTGCGAAGTCTTGGATGAGCGTCAATTCCATGTCGATGAAGTATGATCACTGCCATGGAAAACAAGACCAGTGGCCGTGGGCTCCGTTCGGGAACAGCGTGTCGCCGCTGATGTTTCATCTCCGGTCGAAACGCAGGCGAACTGCGCGGAAGAACCAGATGGATGCAGGAATGGATGGTTCGTGGAGTGCCAGTAACGGCTTCGTGCGGGTTCGCGGGGCGCGCGAACACAATCTGAAGAATGTCGACGTCGATATCCCACGCAATGCTCTCGTCGTCTTCACGGGAGTCTCCGGATCGGGGAAATCATCTCTCGCATTCGGCACGCTCTATGCAGAAGCGCAGCGGCGGTATCTCGAGTCGGTTTCTCCTTATGCCCGACGACTGTTCAATCAGATGTCCATCCCAGAGGTGGACGAGATCGAAGGTCTGCCACCGGCCGTGGCCTTGCAACAACAGCGCGGATCTCCGACGACCCGTTCGTCGGTCGGTAGTGTAACGACTCTGTCCAACCTGCTGCGCATGCTGTATTCGCGCGCCGGTGACTATCCGCACGGTCAACCCTTGCTCTATGCGGAGTCGTTCTCGCCCAACACTCCCGAAGGTGCTTGTTCTCACTGTCATGGGATCGGCCGGATCCACGATGTGACCGAGGCCTCGATGGTTCCCGACGACGGGCTGTCCATAAGACAGCGAGCCGTAGCGGCCTGGCCAAGCGCCTGGCAGGGACAGAACCTGCGGGATATCCTGGTGACCCTCGGCTACGACGTGGACAAGCCATGGCGCGATCTGCCGAAGAAGGATCGCGACTGGATCCTGTTCAC
>JBEVLH010000084.1:0-4726 GCA_040509255.1 Hyphomicrobium sp.
GCGGCCCAATACGAAAGCTGGTCAATGCCATTCATGGTGCTGCTCGCGGTACCGTTGGCGTTGTTCGGAGCCCTATTGGCAATATGGGTGCGACACCTGCAGATCGACGTGTATTCGCAGATCGGTTTCGTGATGCTGATCGGCCTATCTGCAAAGAATGCGATTTTGATCGTCGAATTTGCGAAGCGGCGGCGGCTCGAGGGCCTTTCGATCGTCGAAGCGTCGATGGAAGCGGCGCGGCTTCGCCTGCGTCCGATCCTGATGACGGCGTTTGCGTTCATCCTCGGCGTCGTGCCGCTCATGATTGCGACCGGTGCGGGCGCTGCAAGCAGGCAATCGATCGGCACAACCGTCTTCGGCGGCATGGTGGCGGCAACGCTGCTGACGCTCTTATTCGTTCCCGTCTTTTATGCGGTCATCGAACAGTGGCGCGAAGGCCGCGAAGCGGACAGGGCGGATAATGCCGAAGGGCGCCACGATCCGTCAAAACCCGTTGCTGCTGAATAAATAAGGACTTCGCGATGCGCGTGTGGAAAGCTGCTCTTTTGATAGCTGTGCTCGCGGGAGCGGGCGCGGCCTACTACAACCGCCAGAAACTTCCCTTTCTGATCGCGGAAATCGAGGGTCAACCGCCTGCGCCGCCCCCCGCCTTCGCGATGCCCGTGCCGGTCACGGCCGTCGTCAAGAAAGCGGTCAGCATCAAACTCGACTATTCGGCCCGTACCGAATCCATTCGCGACATCACCCTCCAGGCGCGGGTCGCGGGATACGTTCAGGCTCAACATGCGCCTGATGGGTCAGACGTCACTGCCGGGCAACTTCTTTACACAATCGATCCGCGCGATTACCAGGCCGCGCTCGACCGCGCGAAGGCCGAGAAGCAGCGGGATGTCGCGGCCCGCGATTACGCCAGTTCGAATCTTGAGCGAGGTACAGAGCTGACCAAGAGCGGATGGCTTGCCAAGGACACGTTCGATCAGAGGTCAAGTTTGCTTCGGCAGGCGGAAGCCGGGATCGACATCGATGACGCTGCCATTCGAACGGCCGAACTCAATCTGGAATATACGCAGATCAAGGCGCCGTTCGCTGGACGGCTGGGAAAGAACCAAGCTCCCATCGGGGCCTTGATCAGCGTGGCGGGCGCTCCGGTCAACACGCTCGTTCAGCTCGATCCGATCTATGTGACCTTTAATCCGGCAGAAACCGATCTGACGGCAATCGACAAGGTGCATAAGAGCGGCGAGGTCGCGGCGGAAATCTCCGTGCCCGGCAGCAAGGCAAGCCATAAGGGCACGGTCACGTTCATCGACAACACCGTCGACCGGATGACTGGCACGCTGACCGCCAGGGCAACGATTGCGAACGCCGACCGCGCACTGCTTCCGGGGCAATACGTTCGCATTCAAATTCATGCCGGCGAGAATCCCGACGCGCTTCTCGTTCCGCAGACTGCAGTCGGATCGAGCCAACTCGGCAAATACGTCTACGTTGTCGGCCCGAAGAATATCGCGGAACAAAAGCTTGTTACGCTTGGGCCGACCGACGGAGATTTGGTGAGCGTCAGCGGGGTGAATGAAAAAGACCTCGTCATCACCGGCAACTTGCAGAAGATCGGGCCGGGATCGCCGGTTCAGCCGCTGACCGGGCCGCCGCCGGAAGCGAAGGCGTCGCTTCAGACGGGCGCTGTTCAGTAAGATTAGGGCTTTGCAGTTCGTATGGGCTTATCTGCAGTCCCGAAGACGGCATAGTGCTGATGGCCGGGCAGCTCGGCGGACGTGTCGGTCGTTTCGGGCGGCATGAGCGGCGTTTCAACGACCGACAGCGGTTTGGTATCGCTCGGTCGATCGTGAACAATGATGTACCAGCCACAAAAGGCGGCGGCCGCGAGCACCGCAAGCACGAGGACACCGGTATGCTCAGGGTGCGCCGGGGGCAGTGGAAGATTTCCGCGCCTGGATGAATGGGATGCTCTCATGCCGATGCTTGCGCTCCCGTCGCCACGACTCCCTGATATTGGGGAAGTCGGTGCATAGCAACGATCGCGTTGGATGAACGGCAATCAGACATAGGTCCTGTCGCCAATTGTCGACATCAGGCCTTCTCGAGTGTTGCGGGCGAACGCTTCAACCATGTCGCAATTGCGATCCCGACCAGCATCGCTGGTACGAAGACAGCAATTGCTGGTGCGCCCAGCAAAACCGATACGAGGGCGGGTCCTGGACACAAGCCGACGAGCCCCCAACCGACGCCGAAGATAGCCGCACCCAGCATAAGCTTGCCATCGATTGCTCGGGATGCGGGCAGGTGGAAACGGTCATCAAGAACAGGCTTAGCCAGGCCGCTCGACAGCCGATACGCAGTCATGGTGACGGCGACGGCGCCGCCCATGACGAACGCGAGACTCGGATCCCAGTGACCGGCAAGATCGAGAAAGTTCAAGACTTTCGCCGGATTGGCCATCCCCGACAAAAGAAGGCCGACACCGAAAAGCAAACCTGCCAGCAGATTGACGAGAAAGATCACGGTCCGCCTCCGATCAGGTGGCGCGAAACGAAGACGACGAGGATAGCGGTGGTCATGAAGATGGCGGTTGCCACGACCGAGCGCGGCGACAGGCGAGCCAATCCGCAAACGCCGTGGCCGCTCGTGCAGCCACCCCCGTAGGCGGCGCCGAAACCGACGAGCAAACCGGCGATGGCGGCCAAGGGGAGGTTATCGGTCAAGGTTTGAGCGACACTCCGATCGAGCACGGCGGTCCAGAGGAGAGGGGCGGCAATAATTCCGACGACGAAAGCCAGCGCTTGCGCAGGCTTGCTGTCCACCGTCGGCATGATCAAGCGACCAAGAATGCCGCTGATGCCGGCAATGCGGCCATTCATCAGCATCAACAGGCCGGCCGCCAATCCGATCAAAGCGCCCCCGACAGCGGACGCGACCGGGGTGAATTCGGTTTCGATGGGCAACGGCATATCCTTCGTCGACTTCGTTCCTGATGCCTAAGATAGTTCGGATCGGAGACGAAAACAGCCGCGCCCGAGAGCGCGACTGTTTATCTGTTCAAGAAGAACGGCGCTCGCCAGCGACCTATTCTCTCCAGCCGTCCTCTCGGGGTTCATTCCATGAATCCTCGGAGGCGACTTTTGCCGATGGGTTTGCGGCCGGCGGGGGTGGTGGCCGCTTTCCGCTTCGGTTGAACAAACCAGCTCCGCCGGTGAGATCACCCATGCGCTTGCGCACCGGGGCAGACATCTTAGGAGCGTCAACATAGGCTCGCGCCTGAGCAGGAGTGGCGGCGCGCGCATAGCAGGCATTGATCGATGCCATGACTTCCATCGACGCATCGAGCGACGCGCTATCAAGCCCGATACTCGCCACGTTTGCCTCTCTGATACCCATCCGCGTTCCTTGTTCCGCCGCTTCGAGGCCGGCACCAAGGAAGATGATCAGCCAACCCTTGTCCTGGCGCGAGCGCACAAGTTCGCTGATGCTCGTATGCGTGTGCTTGCGCGAATGGTTTTCCATGCCGTCGGTTACGACGACGAGGATCGCCTTGCCGTCGGCGGCGCGCCGGTCGAGGCTATCGATGCCGCGGCCCATTGCATCGTAGAGCGGGGTCATTTCGCGAGGAACGAAATCCTCGGTCGCAATATCCTTGGCGTCCGCGAGTCTGCCGGCCCTGATCGTGTCGATCGATATGCTGTCGAAAATGGTTAGTTCGAAATCGGCATTCGCGAGCTCCGAGCCTCGCGCCTCTGCAAGATATTTGTTGACGGAATCAATCGTGGCTTGGCGGCAGCTGCTCATCGAGCCCGAACGGTCGAGCACCATCGTGATGCATGTCTTGTCCATCATTCGCTCACCTTCATTTGTCCCAGGTGTCCTTGTCGCCCTTGAGGGCCTGGGTGATCGCATCGAGCTTCCGCTTCAGGACGCGGTTGGAATCCTGGAGCTCGGCGAGGTACCGCGGCTGGGACGAGCGGAGCGCGAGCGTGGGGTCGATCTGGACCACATCGCAGGCAGCGAAAAACTGCCGGAGGGTCATTTCGGTGCTTCCGCTTTCGATCCGCGAGTACTGGCTTGTCGATAGTCCCAGTGCGTGGGCGACGGTCGCCTGCGTCAGTCCCCGGCGTTTGCGCTCTTCGAGCAGCACCTCGCGGACATCGGCGAGCTGCTCGTCCAGGCTTTTGGTCGTCGAGGACTTCGTCATGGTTTGTTGCATGTAATGCATGGCGAAATTGCGTCAAGTGCAACAGGAGAGCTTTTTGGAGGATTTTCCGGGCCTGGGAAACATAACTTTTGGTTGTGAATTGCATAAGTAACATGCTTGCAATTGCAATCTGCGTCGCTGAAAACGGGTGGCGGCGCAGTTAGAGGGGACGGCAGTGGCGAAGCTTCCGGTTGCATTGATCACCGGCGTGACCGGACAAGACGGCTCCTATCTGGCACGCCTGCTGCTGGACAAGGGCTATACCGTTCACGGCGTCAAGCGGCGGTCCTCATCGTTCAACACGGAACGGATCGACGACCTCTACGCTGATCCGCATGAGCACAATGCACAACTACGCCTGCACTACGGCGATCTAACCGACGCCACGAACATCATCAGGATCATCCAGGATACCCAACCGGACGAAATCTATAATCTTGCCGCGCAAAGCCACGTAGCGGTGAGTTTCGAGACGCCGGAATACACCGGCAACGCCGATGCACTCGGAACCTTGCGAAT
>JBEVLH010000085.1:0-4373 GCA_040509255.1 Hyphomicrobium sp.
CGTCGGCCGGCGCCGGTACATCCGCAAGGGTGGCGTAGACCGGCTGGTCGTGAATGGTCTTGCCTGCGATGCCCGGGTTGACCGGCTTTACGATGTAGCCCCTGTCGATGAGAAAGCGCATGACACCATTGCTCGGGCGATCAGGCTTAGGGGACGCTCCGACGACCGCGAACGTCTTGGCGCTGTCCAGAATCCGGCGCACGTCGGCATCGGTCAAGCCATCGATGGTCAATCAGTTGTCCTTCCATTCGCGCTTTCGCTTTTCGAGAAACGCGCAGATGCCCGCGCCCGTAAGCGGCTGGCGGGGCGTCGGCTGGAGATAGAGGCCCCGTATCTCACCCTTTCAGCATCACGACGATGACGCCGCCGCTATTGCAGCGCCTTCTCGATCTCGGCGCGATGCGCTTTCACGATGTCGACGTTTTCCTTGTACTGAAGACGCGGCGTCGTACTGATCGCCTCGTTGAGTTCATCGAGAAGCTGCTTCTTGTCGGCTTCCGGAATGGTCGAGTCCTTCTGGACTTCGTCGCGCTCTTTCTTCAACGCATCGACAGGGTCGACGAAATTGCCGGAGCCTGAATCAAGCCCAGCCATCACGATCGAGATGTTGGCTGCAACATCGTCGAGTTCGGCAAAATTGGTGAAGCCGTGCTTCTTCGCGATGTTTTCCAGATCGGCCTGAAGGGACGCGTCGGGCTTGTCGCCGGCTGCCTGGATTTTGCTGGCGATGGCTGCGAGGTCGGCTTGCGCGGCAACGAAATGAGTTACCTGCTCGTCCGTCAGCTTGATCTGCTTGACGTCGTCGGACGCATCCGCGCCTTGGGCGGCTGCCGGCGCTTGCGGAGCCGGGGCGTTCTGCGCATCCGCCAATGAGATGACGGCAAACAGGCCAAGCCCTCCGATGATGACGCGCATCGCCGTCCTGGCCAAAAAGACCGACATCATATTCCTCCAATTACGCTTTCCGCCTCGCGCGGAATTGTTGCCTCGGACCTCATACGCCGACTGAGCCAGAATGAGAAAGCTTCCCCTCGTCGGCTCGAGATTTTCGAACCGGTGTGGCGCTATGAGATCAGCACGAGGTGTATCGCAACCCGCCTGCATGGCCAATGAACGAACGGCAGTGCGGCTTCGCTCAACTTCGGTGGTAATATAATACCACAAGAGGTATCATGCTACCGTCTCACATAATCTTCTGATTTTGCTAGATATATTGATGCGCGTAAAATTGCTCTTGCGCTTAATGTCATGATCAGCGTATCCACGCCCCTTCCCGGAACGCAGCGCGCGGCAATCGCCTGAGCGCAGCCATCCGCCAAGGAGCTTCAATATAATGTCTACCTATGTCGCCAAGCCGGCCACGGTGGAGAAGAAGTGGGTTCTCATCGACGCCGAAGGGCTCGTTGTCGGCCGCCTCGCCGCTCTCATCGCAACGCGCCTCAAGGGCAAGCACAAACCGATTTACACGCCGCACGTTGATTGCGGCGACAACATCGTCGTCATCAACGCCGAGAAGGTCGTCTTCACCGGCGCCAAGCGTGAAGACAAGATCTACTATAAGCACACCGGCTATCCGGGTGGCATCAAGGAACGGACGCCGCGCCAGATCTTCGACAGCAAGCATCCGGAGCGGATCGTCGAGAAGGCCGTCGAGCGCATGCTCGCGCGTGGCCCGCTGCACCGCCAGCTGATGCGCAATCTGCGCGTCTACAAAGGCGGCGCACATCCCCATGAAGCGCAGAATCCGGAAAAGCTCGATATCGCGAAGCTCAACCGCAAGAACGTGAGGGTCTAATTCCATGGCTACCGAAACAAAGACCCTTGCCGATCTCGCGGGCGTGAAGGGCTCCGAGCCCGAAGCTGCACCGGTTCGCACGCAGAAGCTCGACAAGCTCGGCCGCGCTTACGCAACGGGCAAGCGGAAGAACGCCGTCGCCCGCGTATGGCTGAAGCCCGGCAAAGGCCTGATCACGGTCAACGAAAAAGACTTCAAGGCGTATTTCGCGCGTCCGGTTCTCCAGATGCTGTTGCAGCAGCCGCTCAATCTCGCCAACCGCTCGACGCAGTACGACATTCGTATTTCGGTCGCAGGCGGCGGGCTTTCGGGTCAGGCCGGCGCGGTGCGTCACGGCATCTCGAAAGCTCTGACGTATTACGAGCCGGATCTTCGCGGCGTGCTGAAGAAGCAGGGCTTCCTGACCCGCGACAGCCGCGTGGTCGAGCGCAAGAAGTACGGCAAGGTGAAGGCTCGCAAGTCCTTCCAGTTCTCGAAGCGCTAGCGCGGGCTCTCCAGTTCGGACGAATGCACAGCCCGCCGCTCGGTGGGCTGTTTGCTTTTCTGTTGCCGGAGGGTTGTGGCATCAGCGCGCGAATGCCACATACGCTCGTGCTTATGCTGCTTGCGGCTCATATTCAGGACCGGGGGTTTCGGAGAGACCATGGATTCGATGTTGAACGGAATTCACGACCTTTGGACCGTCCTCATAACCGACATCGAATATCTTCTTTCTCCGCACTGGTGGCGCACCCACGCTGTGCCGCTGTTCAATATTCTGATGATCGACCTGACGCTTGCCGGTGACAACGCGATTGTCGTCGGCATGGCGGCGTCACGCGTCGAGAAGTCGATGCGGACGAAGGTGATCTTTTGGGGCATCCTCGGCGCCGTCATTTTACGGATCATTTTTTCGAGCGTCGCCCAGCAGATGTTGCAGGTGATCGGGCTGACGTTCGCAGGCGGCATCCTGCTGCTCTTCGTATGCTGGAAAATGTACAAGCAGATCGTCGAGGCCGATACGCATTCGATCGCTGAGGTGGAAAAGAACCTCGCGTCGAACATTCCCCATCCGAACCAGACGACGTTCTGGGGCGCGCTGTGGACCATCATTCTGGCCGACTTGTCGATGTCGCTCGACAACGTGCTGGCGGTCGCCGGCGCGGCGGGTGAATCGACCCTCGTTCTCATTATCGGCCTCGCCATCGCAATCATTCTTATGGCGGTCGCCTCGACCTATATTGCGAAGCTGTTGGCCCGCTATCCGTGGATTGCATGGATCGGCCTCGCCATTATCCTCTATGTTGCGGCCGACATGATCTACCGCGACAGCCACCGGATCGCCTGCGTGAACTATGGCGTCGGGTGTTCGGAATCGATCTGGCAAGGCATCAAGCATCGGCTTGGGTTTGGCGGCTGAGATGACAACGGCAACTGCAACGAGAACGAAGCTCGCACGGGTTTTCATCGATGGAGAGGCTGGCACCACCGGCCTCGAAATCCGCGAGCGGCTTGCGGGTGTCGAAAGCATCGACGTCAAAAGCATCGATCCTGCGAGGCGGAAAGATCGCGAGGCGCGGGCCGAGATGCTGCGCAACGTCGATCTCGTCGTGCTTTGCCTGCCGGACGACGCCGCACGCGAGACCGTGGCGCTCGCCGACGAGCTTGGCGCCAAGGCGCCGAAGATTGTCGATGCCTCAACCGCGCATCGCGTGGCCGAGGGTTGGGTGTATGGCTTCGCCGAACTGACGCCGGGGCATGCCGATGCCATCAAGGCGGCGACGAGGGTCGCCAACCCGGGCTGTTATCCGACCGGCGGGATCGCGCTTATTCGCCCACTCGTCGATGCGGGCGTTATCGAGCCCGACTATCCGATCACCGTCAACGCGGTCTCGGGTTATTCGGGCGGCGGCCGGAGCATGATCGAAGCCTACGAAGCCGGCACCGCGCCGTCGTTCGAGCTTTATGGGCTGGGACTCGAGCACAAGCACGTTCCGGAGCTGCAGAAATTTTCGGGTCTGACGCGGCGGCCAATTTTCGTGCCGAGTGTCGGCAACTTTCGGCAGGGAATGCTGGTGTCGGTGCCGCTCCACCTCGAGACGCTGGCCGGCAAGCCGTCCCTTCGCGATCTGGAACTCATACTTGAGAAGCATTATCGTGGCAGCGATCTCGTGCGCGTTATCGCGGATTCATCGGCCCAGACAACGCGTCTTGACGCCGAAGCGCTGAATGGCACCGACAAGCTCGAGCTTTACGTCTTCGGCAACGCCGCCCTCAATCAGGCCGTGCTCGTCGCGCGACTCGATAATCTCGGCAAAGGCGCCGCCGGTGCAGCGGTGCAGAACATCAAGCTGATGCTCGGCCTCGACTAGCGTAGTAATCGCGCGGCACGATCCCGGCACGACGTGTCGCGTGCAGATGGACGACGGCCATGATCAAGACGATCGCGCCGCCGCCCTGATGCAAAAGGCCTAAGTCGAGCCGCACGTGGGTCAGCAGCGTTGCGATGCCGAGGATGATTTGGGCGACGATCGCGGCGCCGATCCATTGTGCGGTCAGCCGAATGCGATCATCGACGGGCGACCGGCTCGTCAGCCAG
>JBEVLH010000086.1:0-2896 GCA_040509255.1 Hyphomicrobium sp.
GCTCGGACTGAGCGACCTCGTTCCCGACGCCGTCAAGTTCAAGTATCTCAGCCAGCCGCTGACCGCGAGCCAGCTCGACGATCTCGTGCAGATTCCGAAATAGGGCGAGTGCGGGACGGGCATCACGCTCGACCGGTGCCGGTGCCGTCGGCGAGTTGACGAACCGGGGCATTCCGGAGCAAGTCGCGCAATCCTTCGCAAGTGTGATGGATTTGAAGTTCCTATCATTGTAGCCGTTCCTTTGATTCCGCAGTTCGTATCTACGTGGTGCGACGGCTTGGTCCTTCGATTCCGAAGTTCGTATCTGAACGTGCCGCGAATGCTGACGAACTTCGGAATCGGACCACCAGGGGTTTGGGAGGTTATAGCGTCCCGCTGGCGCATGGTCGGGAGCTCTAAAATATATTGACTACATTTCAACTACGATATTGACTACGTAACGAATTTGTAGTATAGAGATTCCTATCCTCGCTCATGGAGGGGCGTCTTCTAGATGTGGAGTCTCAACAGGTTGTCCTCAGAGAGGCCGAGTCGGCTGATGGGTGTTTGAGCCTTCAGGCTGCCGTGCGGTCGATGCCAGTTGTAGCGATGCATCCAGATCGGCAGGTGAGCTTTTCGATGATCTGAGTTGAGATAGGCCTTGGCATAGGCCCATTCGCGCAGGGCAGTTTGGATGAAGCGCTCGGCCTTTCCATTGGTGCGAGGCGTATATGGTCTGGTGCGGATGTGACGCAGGGCGAGGGCGCGGCAGGCATCGCGAAAGGCCAAGGCTCTATAGCAACCGCCGTTGTCGGTCATTACGCGCGCGACCTTGACGCCGAGGCTTTCATAGTAAGTGACGGCGGCGTTGAGAAACGCCACGGCGCTTTGCTTGGTGTCGTCGGGCATGACCTGGACGAAGGCGACGCGGGAGGCGTCGTCGATGCAGACATGGACGAACTCCCAGCCGATGCCGCGATCATGGCCCTGGCCTCTGCGATCGCCGGTGATGCGGTGGCCGACGCCATTGAATTTGACGAGCTTTTTGATGTCGATGTGGATCAAATCGCCGGGATGATCGCGCTCGTACCGGCGGATCGGCTCGGCAGGTTCCAGTGCACTTAGTTTGTTGAGCCCCAGACGTCGCAGGATCCGACTGACGGTCGCAGGCGAGATCGTGAGCTCGGAAGCGATCTGCTTGCCGCTGTAGCGCTGACGGCGCAAGGCCTCAACGGCCGTGCAGGTGGCGGCCGGAGTTTGGCCTGGCGATGAAAGGGGTCTCGAGGATCGATCGCGCAAACCATCGACGCCTTCCGCGTTGAAGCGATCAACCCGCTTGGCGACCGTCTTCGGCGTCGAGTTGAACCGGCGGGCGGCCGCGACCTTTGTCAGGCCGCCATGGACGACAGCGCGGACCATGTCCTCTCGACCTTTCGGTGTCAGGCGGGCATTTTTGTGGGTGTCCATTCGGTCCTCCTCGAATCGCTGCGTTTGGCAAAATCAGCGTTTCCGGTCCTGACCGAATGGACAACCTCCTGAAAGCTCAAATCTAGTGAACATGCGCCCAGTTGGGCGACCGCGCATGAGCCAAGTGTCGTCGTGGTGCTCGCGGTTGCGGTGGTCGTCTGCTGGGTCACGGCTCCCCTTTGGCGCGATCCGAGAGGAACTATCGTTAACAAGGCATTTTTGATCGCCACCGCCATCGTGACCGGCGGCGTGCGCTATTTAGGCTCGCTGGCTAGGCTGGTGTCGGCGCTGAGTCAGCGTTTGGCACAACCCGATGAAGCCGCTGCCGACGCGGCGCACGTGCCTCCTCAACCTCGATCGCGGCAAATAACGTCTCTGCGACGCTCGCCGACGGCTCACCGAGTGCCTCGTTGAGGTTGATTGTCTCCGCAAGCTCCTCGAGAACGAGCGCATAGCGCCGCGCAAGCTCAATGTCGCCTGCAAGCGCTTTCTCGACGCGATCGGATTCGCTGCGACTCAACGTGCCTGCCGCATACCACGGCAGCAAAAACTCGATTCGCAACTGCTCCGGGTCTTCTTTGATCATGCTGATGCCTGTTCTGACCGTGCCATCGCGCAGTTCATCTGAGACCCTCGCAGACTTGCCCTTGAGATCGGTTGATTTGAGGCTTGCTGTCTCAAGAAAACAAAAATCGCCGGACTGTGACTTTCTGGCAACGGCCGTGGACCGCCGGGGGGAGATCCACTTTGGCAGAGCTGATCAGTGCATGGGCACCCGGACGATCGGAGCAGCGGCACAAAACAAAACGCCAGCCAGGACACGCCGGGGTTTGTTGCCGGTATCGCTGGCTGGCTGATTGTTAGGTGTTGCAATGAAGGTTCGTCGCAAGGATTGCCGCCCATGTTCATTGGGCGCGGTCACGCTTGTGTGAGTGACCTAGGGAGCAGGGGCCGTCGGCCAGAAGTCCGCAGTTCCGAAATCATCGCGGAGCTGCGAACGTATCGAGTGGAACGCGTGCCATTTCACGGCGTTGGAACTGCAAGAGGATAAGGCGCACCTCATGCCCGGAGATAATCAATGCGATCCCCGCAACGTCTGCTGACCGCTTTCCTGTCGGCGCTTCTCGTGGCGACAGCATCGTTCGCCTACGCCCAAGGAGGCGGTGGTGGCGGTGGTGGTGGCGGCGGTGCTGGTGGTGGCGGTGCAGGCGGTGGCGGAGCAGGCGGTGGCGCTGCGAGCACGGGCGGCGCAAGCGGCGCGGCGGCAGGCCCAGGCGCAGGTACGACGGGAAACCCAGGAAGCACCACTCCCGGCGTAACTCGCCCGCAGGACCCAGTGGGTCAGGGCATGCCCGGTGGCGGCGCCCCGGCCGGCTCAAATTCGGGCGCAGCGTCCAGCGGAAGCACAGCGGCAGGTCCGGTCGGGACCGGGGTGCGGGCGCCGCGCATC
>JBEVLH010000087.1:0-3455 GCA_040509255.1 Hyphomicrobium sp.
TGTCTCCGATATGCCCCGAGGGGGGCTTGTCGTTTGCCGGCACTTGAGCGAGCTTCCCCTGCCTTGCTTCGACCCCTGATACCCGAAGGGCCTTGATGGCGAAAGAAAAACAAAAATTCGAGCGCATCGCTTTCGTCGCGAGCGAGGTTCCCGAAGCAACCGAAGCCCAGGCGGCGCTGATCAAGCGCTATGGCGAGACCGATCCTGCGGAGGCTGACGTCATCGTCGCGCTCGGCGGCGACGGCTTCATGTTGCAGACACTACACCGTTTCATCAACGACAAGATCCCGATCTACGGCATGAACCGCGGCTCGGTCGGCTTCCTGATGAACGATTACAAGGAAGAAGAGCTGCTTGAGCGCCTCTCGGCTGCCGAGACGAGCCGCATCCATCCGCTGGCGATGATCGCCACGGACTCCAGCGGCAAGGCCCACAAAAGCCTGGCTATCAACGAGATCTCGCTTTTCCGACAGCGCTATCAGGCCGCCAAGTTGCAGATCGCAATCGATGAGAAGGTGCGGCTCGAAGAATTGATCTGCGACGGCATCCTGGTTTCGACGCCGGCCGGCTCAACGGCTTACAATCTATCAGCACACGGGCCGATCCTGCCGATCAAGTCGTCGCTGCTCGCGGTAACGCCGATCAGCCCGTTTCGGCCGAGGCGGTGGCGTGGCGCCATCGTTCCCAACAAAGTGCACATCAAGATCACGGTGATGGAGCACGAAAAGCGGCCGGTGAGCGCCGTCGCCGATCACTTCGAGACGCGCAACGTCATCAAAGTCGAGGTGGAACAGGCGCGCGCCATCGAACTGTTCATGATGTTCGATCGCGAGCATGGGCTCGACGAGCGCGTACTGGCCGAGCAGTTCAGGTATTAGCGGGTTGGGTTTGGCGCTTGTGTCGGCGGCTAGCGACTCCTCATCGGAAGCCAGCCGCTAGGCGCGGCGCGGCCCTAAAACCGACTGGCCCTCCAACGGTGCCTGGAAGCACGCGCAGAGGGCCATGATTTGGTCTTGGGGACTGCTTCTCAATTTCCGGGCCGGTGGTGCTGATCCCCACGGCCCAACCGAATCAAGTTGGCAGCCACGCATCCCTAGAGGCTCGCACGCGATGGTTAACCCGGGGTTAACGCGTCACACGCCTCTGCTCAGGCAGGCCAATGCGAGACCAGCGCGTCGACCTTCGGGCGCTCGCGCTCTTCCGGCTTTTCCATCGGGGTTCCAACGTAGATGAAGCCGGCGATCTTTTCGGTTTCCGTCAGCCCAAATGCTTCGCGAACGGTCGGGCTATAGGCGATCCACTCGCTGATCCAAGACGTGCCGAAGCCGAGCGCGTTGGCGGCAAGACAGAGATTGAAACAGAGCGCGCCGACTGACAGCACCTGTTCCCATTCCGGTGCGCCGGGACGCGGTTTCACCGACGAGATCACGGCAATGACCATGGGCGAACGGGTAAAGCGGGCGCGCTCCATGTCGAGGCGAACGTGCGACGGCGGCTCGCGCTCTTCCTTTTCGCAGGCTCTGGCGAAGATCTCGCCGGCGGCGGCGCGGGCATCACCCTCGAACACGATGAAGCGCCAGGGCGACAGCTTCTTGTGGTCGGGGACGCGGGTCCCGACCGTGAGAATCTTGTGGAGTTGTTCGGCATTTGGCGCCGGTGCAGCGAGCCGATCGGGCTTAACCGAACGTCTTGCCGCAAGAAATTCAAAAATTGCGGTATTCATGGTCGTTCCGTACTTTGCGTGCCCGTTTCGCTATACGAGGCTTCCGGCCGTTACAAGCGGGCCATTACAGTCAAGGCCGGAATAAGTGACGGAAATGCGAGGCGTCGGGGGAATGATGCGCCTGAAATTGTTGCGATTCATCGGATGCTTCACCGTCGCTATTGCAGCGTTCGCTGGCGCGCGGACGGCGCTTGCCGACGATGCGCCGACGGCGATGCTCATTCTCGACGGCTCGGGCTCGATGTGGGGCCGCCTCCCGCCCGCCAACCTGCCGAAAATCGATATCGTGCGCGAGAAGCTCGGCGGCCTGCTCGCTGCGCCGTCGTCGACGCGGCTCGGCCTTGTATCGTTCGGCCATCGCCGACGGGGCGATTGCAATGACGTCGAGTTGATCGCCGGACCTGATAGACCACGGCAAGACGTTCTAGCGCCGATCGCGAGTCTCAATCCGAGGGGCCCTGGACCGTTGACCGCGGCGCTGAAGCTCGCGGCGGGCGCGATCGGGCAATCGCGGCCGGCGCAAATCGTCGTCATCGGCGACAACGCCGACAATTGCTGGCAGGACTCGTGCGCTGCGGCGCGCGACATCGCGAAGACCTCGCCGGGCGTCGTCGTGCAAGTCATCGGGATTGGCGTGCCGGCCGGCGAGAGGCCGCGCATGTCTTGCATCGCGGAGGCGACTGGCGGGCACTATTACGACATAACGGAATCCGACGGGCTCAACGCCGCCATCGACGAGGCGACAAAGCTTGCCATGCTGTCGCCGTCAGGAGTGGCCGGCGCCGGTGCAAACGATGGCAAGCCGACGCCCCCTCCCCCGCCGGCCGGCGCATCGCTTCGCGCATCGGCGGCGCTCGCCGAGGGCGGGCCTCTGCTGACGGTTCCGATCAAGTGGCGGGTCTACAAAGCCGGCGGGACAACGCCTCTCGGACAGACCGAAGGCCGTGACATCTCCGCGAAGCTCGCGGCGGGAGATTACGAGGTCGAAGCGGAGATCGGCGCGATCAAAGCGCGACAACCCTTCTCCGTCGCGGATGGCGAGGCTCAGAGCATCGTCGTGCCACTCAACGCCGCGCACTTATTCGCACGCGCGGCGGCGAGCAAAGGCGCGGCGCCCTCTGCCACGGCTATCATGACTGTTTCAGCCGGCGACATGCCTGTCGCAATCGCGCGTGGCGGAACGGTCGACCTCTATGTAGCGCCCGCCGACTATTCCCTGTCGGTCGTCGACGGCGTGTCGAGGTCGGCGCAGCAGGTGACGCTCGTAGCGGGCGATAACAAATCTCTCGAGGTTGCGCTTGCGACCGGCCGCCTCGATGTTTCGGCTGCAGACGGTGCGGGCAAGGCCATCGACGATGTGCTGTTCACGGTCGAGACTGATGATCCGGAAAGCCCCGACGGCCGGCGCGAAGTCGCGCGCTCGCGCAGTCCTCGCGCCAGCTTCACGCTGCCCGAAGGCACATATTACGTGGGAGCCCGTTCCGGCAACGGCGATGTCAGCAAGCGGATCGCGGTCGGCGCCGGGCAGACCGTTTCGGAAACGCTGGCCGTAACACTCGTGCCTGTGAAGATCTCGGCGCTCATCGCAGGCGCACCCGCAAAGCCGGGCGACGCCGTCTTTTATCGCATCGATCGAATCGACGGTAATCACGCCAGCATCTCGCGGGCCATCGTTCCGACACTCGACCTCGATTTATCGCCGGGGCAGTACCGGATTACCGCGTCGGTTTCG
>JBEVLH010000088.1:0-5152 GCA_040509255.1 Hyphomicrobium sp.
CGTGCCGGATACCCGCCGGAAGATACGCTCGATTCCTCCGACATCGCGGCCGCCACCTGGGCCTGGACCAACGACCGGCCCGCCGGCCGCGCGTCCGATACTCTGCCCGGATCGCATCGGCTTTTCCTGCCGCTGCGAACAGCGCGTGGCATCGTCGGAGTCGTCGGCATCGACAGCGACACGCCGGGACCGTTGCTGACGCCGGATCAGCGCCGCCTGTTCGACGCCCTTGTCAATCAGGGCGCGCTCGCGATTGAACGCGTCCATCTGGTGGAGGATGTCGAGCAGGCCAAGCGCAGCATAGAGACCGAGCGCCTGCGGGCTGCGCTGCTGACGTCTCTGTCGCACGACCTCAAGACCCCCCTCGCTGCCATACTTGGTTCGGCGACCACCTTGCGCGATTTTTCCGACAAGTTTGATGCCGACGGCCGCACCGAACTTCTCTCGACTATCATCGACGAGTCCGAAAGGCTCAACCGGTTCATCGCCAACCTTCTCGATATGACGAAACTCGAAGCCGGCGCGATCGCCGCCAAGACCGAAATTTACGATGTCGGGGAAATCGTCGATGCCACCCTTAAGAGGGCAAGGAAGATTCTCGACCGACACAAAATCCGCTACCATGCCCCGCCGACGTCGCTGAAGGTGAAGGCCGATCCCGTCCTGCTCGAGCAGGTGCTTTTCAACCTGCTCGATAACGCGGCGAAATACGCGCCTGAGGGTACGACCATCGAAATCAACGCTTGGCAGGATTTCAACCGCATCACCCTCCAGATCCGCGACGAAGGCCCCGGCATCCCGGCTGACGATGTCGAAAAGATCTTCGACAAGTTCTATCGCGCCAACAAAGCCGACCATGTTCGCGCCGGCACGGGCCTCGGGCTGCCAATCTCGCGCGGCTTTGTTGAAATCATGGGTGGAACGATCACGGCCGCCAACCGGTCTGACCGCAGCGGCGCCTTGATATCCGTGACACTGCCGGCGCCCGCCCGCTCAGAAACTCTGGTCAATGCTGCATGACTGCTCCCCCCATCAAGGTTCTGGTCATCGACGATGAGCCCCCCATCCGCAAGCTCTTGCGCATGGGGCTCTCGACGCAAGGCTATCAAGTGATTGACGCGCCCAACGGCCGCAAAGCGCTCGAACTGATGGCGCAGAAACCTGATCTCGTCATTCTCGATCTCGGCCTTCCCGACATGCAGGGCATGGATCTGCTCCGCTCCCTTCGCGATCAGAACGATGCGGTGCCGATTGTCGTGCTATCCAGCCGTGCCGACGAGACGGCCAAGGTGCAGGCTCTCGATTTCGGCGCCGACGACTACGTGACGAAGCCCTTTGGTATCAACGAGCTTCTCGCTCGCATCAGGGCGGCGCTTCGGCACCAGCTTCAAATTCAGGGCGAACGGCCAATCTTTCACGTCGGCGAATTGTCGGTCGATCTTGTACGAAGGATCGTCAAGGTTGCCGATCGTGAGATCAAGCTATCGCCCAAGGAATACGATCTGCTTCGCCTCTTTGTTCAGCATGCCGGCAAGGTTCTGACCCACAACTTCCTGCTGCGAGAGCTCTGGGATCCGTCCGCCGATTCTCAATACGTACGTGTCTACGTCGCTCAGCTAAGACAAAAAATCGAGCCGCAGCCCAACAGCCCGGAATACATTCTGACCGAGACTGGTGTCGGCTATCGGCTGCGCGTCCCGGATTGAAGTAAAATCAATGGCTGATCCTGCTTTGAAAATACAAAGCTTCCTCGCACCCGGAAGCATTGCCCTCGATATGAGAGCGCCTGACAAGATCACACTGCTGCGTGATCTGGCACAACGCGCTTCGAAACTGGTCCCCTTGTCATCGACTGACATTTTCGCCGAACTGTCGCGCCGCGAAGAACTCGGCTCGACGGGCATCGGCGGCGGCGTGGCCATTCCTCACGCGCGATTTCCCGGCATTGAAGCCCCGGTTGCCCTAGCGGCGCGCCTCAAGCCGCCGATCAATTTCGACGCCATCGATGGTCTGCCCGTCGACCTCCTATTTGTATTGCTCGTTCCGTCGTCGGCGAGCGGCGACCACCTCAACGCGCTTGCCGCCGTATCCCGAAAGCTGCGCGAGCGTTCGATCGTCGATCAGCTTCGCACCATCAAGGACGCCGAGGGATTCTACCGCCTGCTGACGGAATAGCCCCGGCCGGCACCATCACAAATAAAAAGCCCGCCGGTGAGCGGGCTTTTGAACGAAATGTCAAACCAGGTTCAGTGCACGTCGACTTTGACGCCACTGCTGTCGATCTTTACCTGGTCGCGCGTGCTTTCATAATAGAAATAGCCCCCAGCCAGGGCGGCCACGATCAGCGCGCCGATGAGGAACGATTTTCCGTCCATGAGGTCTCCTGCTTTGCTGGCCAAGGAACGCGGCTTGGCCGCACAAGTTCCCGTTGAGTTCGCGCGCGAGCGTCACCTTGCGTCGCCGCACGACGATGGGGAATGAGCTTGTGTTGACCCGGGCCTGCGCTCGGCGACGATGATGCCGGCCGCTCCGTCCCGCCTCTGACGCGCGGGGACTACATTTCTAAAATGGGAATGGTGCCCAGGGCCGGAATTGAACCAGCGACACTGCGATTTTCAGTCGCATGCTCTACCAACTGAGCTACCTGGGCCTGCCTCCGCGGCGCTGAGCCCCGAGCGAAGTAGGGGGTCCTTATAGGGGGGCGATCCGCCGTATGCAAGCGCCTCCCGTACCGCTCTTTTCAGCCGTCGTCTTCCGCATCGCCCGCCGGTTTGCGCTCCCCGCTCGACACCGCATCCCCATCCTCATCGTCGTCGCGCCCTTCGATGGCGTAGGCTCCTGAAAGCCACCGGGCGAGGTCGATATCGGCGCAACGTTTCGAGCAGAACGGTCGATGGCCGTCGACCGCATCCTTGCCGCAGATCGGACATCGCGGCTTGCTGCGCGGAGATGAGGAGGACATGGCGAAACTCAATCGCGATCGACTTGCGCGTACCGCAGCCAATTATATTGGAGCGGAAACTTCTCCGAGTTGAGCAAACCCACAACTTCGGTCAGCGGCAGCCCAACGACGTTTGTATAAGACCCGATGAGACGCTGCACGAAGCATCCCGCGAGGCCCTGGATGGCATAACCGCCGGCCTTGCCGCGCCATTCGCGCGACGCGATATAGGATTCGAGTTCCGCCTTGCTGATGTAGCGAAACCGCACGCGTGTATCGACGATCTTCGTCCGTATACGGTCATCCGGCGTGATCAGGCAGACGCACGTCTGCACCTTGTGAGTCCGCCCTGACAGGAGTTGTAGCGACGCCATCGCTTCTTCGATGTGCGTCGGCTTCATCAGAATTTTTCGTCCCATCGCAACGACGGTATCAGCGGCGAGGATATAGGCGCCCGCCAGATCCCGGTCGTTGGCGATTTGACTGCGCGCGACTTCAGCTTTGGCCAGAGCCAGGCGCGAAACCAGCGCGCGCGGCATTTCCCCCCGCTTTGGCGTCTCGTCGATCGAAGCAGGCCGCAACCCGTCGGGCGTGACACCCACCTGCGCCAAGAGCGTGACCCGCCGCGGGCTTGCACTTGCGAGAACCAGTTGCGGTCGCTCGATTCCAGCATTCGTCTCCGCCCGCTCACGCGAAAGCGTGCGCCGCAGCGTTTCGCGACCGGGCGCGTCCGATCGGGCAAAGGAGGGAAAAAGGCTGCTCATCAGGGTCGCTATCATCAGGATCACGGAGTCGACGTAGTAAACCGAACCGGCTTGCGCGGACAATGACGTAGGTATTGCGCCCTTAGCAAGGCCCCGAACGCGTTGCAGCGGGGAACAAAACAGGGCATGAATAGCTGATCCTTGGACAGAATTGATGGCGGCAATGGCTCTGAAACCGGACCCAGCAGACGTACTCGCGCGGACGCCGCTCTTCGGCACCCTCGACGACGCGAGCCGCAAGGCCGTCGCCAACGAATTGCGGGACTCTGCTTACGAGCCTGGGCAGATCATCTTTTCGCGCGGCCAGCCTGGCGCGGAACTTCACATCGTCACGAAAGGCCGGGTCCGGCTGTCGGTGCTGACGTCGGACGGACGCGAGTTGTCGTTTGCCCACGTTGAAGCGCCGTCGATCTTCGGAGAGTTGGCGGTGTTCGATGGTCGCCCCCGCTCCGCCGACGCGACCGCGGTGAATAAGGTCGAGACGCTGATGTTGTCGAAGGCCGCGTTCTTTCGGCTCCTTGCGACCCAACCTTCAGTCGGCGAGGCCGCCGTTCGCTTTCTTGCCGGCCGTCTTCGCGATGCCGACGAACAGCTCGAAGCCATCGCCCTGCATCCGATCGAAGCGAGGCTCGCGCGTTTCTTTCTCGCGTCGGTCCGCCAGAAGGATCCGACCGGCAAGGCTGAAAAGGTTTCGCTACCGCTCCCGATTTCGCAAAGCGAGTTGGCCTTGCTCGTTGGCGCCAGCCGCCCCAAGGTCAACGCGGCGTTGGGAATGCTCGAATCCGAAGGCGCCATCGAGCGCCGTGGCCAACAGGTCGTGTGCAACATCGCGGCGTTGAGCGGCATTGGCCGTCTCGATGATAAAGAATAAGCCGCCCCTGCATCATACGCGGGACGAGATGCATGACGGTCATTGATCGGCAAAAGCAACATGCTTGGCTGTTCGCCCTCCGGGAGTGGGCTGGCCGGGCGTTCGGCGGATTTCGCCGTTTCATTCGCGGCGTCGCGAACCTCGGCATCACGAGATATCCGCCCGATATTCAGAGGCGCCTCAAGATCGTGAACGTCTTTTCCGCGCTCGTCGTCATAACGACGTGTATCTACGCGGTGCAGCTCTGGGCCTCCGGCAACAAGGAGATGATGCCCGCAGTCTATATCAATCTGGCTGTCGCCGCTCTCGTGTCGGCCGTGCCGTTCATGCATCGCTATAACGAGATCGCTGGCGGCCTTCTGCTCGTAATCGCCGAGTTTTCGGCCCTCATCAGCTTTACCGCCTTCTTCGGTCGAATGGGCGGAGCACCACTGCAATACGTCATCGCCGCAGCGGCGCCCTTCGTCATCTTCGAAGCTCGGCGCTTCTGGCTCGTCCTCGCCATCGTGACGCTTGCACTGTTCCTGCATCTTTTCGCATGGTTCACCTTCCCTTCGGATCTCGCGAACTTTCACG
>JBEVLH010000089.1:0-10584 GCA_040509255.1 Hyphomicrobium sp.
CGCGAGGGCGAGAAGCCTTCGACGGCTGCTCTAATCTTCTCTGCAGGTTCGCCGTAGCGTCTCAGAAGATTTTCCAGCGGCTCGCTGTGCGTCAGGTTCAAGCCGCCGCGACCGGCGAGGAGAAATTTGCGCGCGGGAGAGGGCATGCGCTCGTAGATCGCAACGTGGTGACCGGCGCGGGCAATTGTTTCGGCGGCGAACAGTCCGGCGGGGCCGGCTCCGACGATCGCGATCTCTGCCGGCTTACCCGCGCTCACCATGTGCCGGTGTTGGGCATCGACGCCCAGGGCTCCTGTGGTGCGCGCGCCGCGCCCTTCTGCAGCAATTCGATTGAAACGAGATCGGGCGAGCGCACGAACGCCATGTAGCCGTCGCGCGGCGGCCTATTGATAGTCACGCCGGCAGCTTGGAGTTTGGCGCACGTCGCGTAAATGTCGTCGACGACATAGGCCAGGTGGCCGAAGTTCCGCGCTGAGCCAAGTGACTCTGCGTCCCAGTTATAGGTGAGCTCAAGCATGGGCGCCTTTTCGCTGACCGCGCGGGCTTCGTCGTCCGGCGCGGCGAGAAAGATGAGCGTGAAGCGGCCTTTCTCGTTTTCGACGCGGCGAATCTCCTTCATCCCGAGTGCATCGCAATAGAAATGCAGACTGGATGTGATGTCCGCGATGCGAACCATCGTGTGCAAGTAGCGCATCGCTCACCTTTTGCTCAAAAATTTCGGCTTGTTATCGACGCCGCGATTTCTCCCGCGCCTGCGAACGCTGTAGCAGTGCCACAGTGCGGCATGAAACGTGTCGCGGCACCGAGTCGCGAGAATCATGGAATTCGTATGACTGTGGATGAGCACTGGAAATCGCATCCAACGCGCGACGTCAACGCGGCACCGAAGACGCTGTGACTCCAGCATAGAACAACGAATCAGTCGCGAAGTGATTCGCGGTCGAACATGCCATCCACAAGTGTGGAACGAGTTTTCCAGGGCGCATACAAACAATCGATTCTGTGCACGAATCACGATCACTTTTTTTAGCAAGTTATCATGCCCTTAAGGCATGCGACGCGATGTGGATTCATGACTCACAACCAAGCGTCAAGGGGAGGTGCCAGAAAAAAGCCGCTAGTTCCGGGCAGAGCCGGTGTTATGGTTTGCGTCGTTTCGTAGGTGGCGTTTGTCGGTCCGTTTCTGAAGAGGGCTCTTCCGGAAATTGGATCATGCAGGCGGCGCCGCGGAGCACGGAGTTATCGTCTGACGCACAGTACACGCGGGGTAAGCAAGTATGGGGGATAATAAACGTCCCGGCCTATCGGAATTTGAATTTATTGATCCAAGCACGATCGGCCCCGAAACACTCGACGACGTGGCGACTGAAGTTTTCGAAGTCGCGGGAATGATCAAATGGTTCGATGCTTCTAAAGGCTATGGTTTCATCGTCCCGGATAACGGCTTGCCGGATATCCTTCTGCACGTGACCTGCCTCCGAGCCGGTGGATTTCAGACGGCCTACGAAGGCGCGCGCGTCCATTGCGAAGTTCTGCGACGTCCCAAGGGCATGCAGGCTTTCCGCATTCTCAGCATGGACGAGAGTTCGGCAATCCATCCGTCCCAGCTTCCGCAACGTACGCACGTGGTGGTTCAGCCGGAAAGCGACTGGGTCCGCGCTTATGTCAAATGGTTCAACCGGGTTCGCGGTTTCGGCTTCCTGACACGCGGTGAAGGCACGCCCGATATTTTCTGTCACATGGAAACGTTGCGCCGCTTCGGGTTCACTGAGCTTCGGCCAGGTCAGATCGTTCAGGTCCGTTGGGGCTACGGATCGAAGGGTTGCATGGCAGCGGAACTCAGGCCAGATGGCGTGCCGACGGGGCTGCCGTCTCGTAATTGATACGGGTGCGATGCCGTCTGTAATGTCGAGTTCAACGAAGGGGGCCGCGGTTTGCGTGGCCCTTTTTATTTTTCCGCCGCTGGCCGTCGCCGTGTGGCCGTTCATGAATGCGCTTGTCGATCTCGTGCCGCCGGCATCTGCAAAGATGCGGCAGGACACGCTGAAGATCGTGTCGGGCGCCGGCGGCAAAGAGCATTCGTTCGCGATCGAAGTTGCCACGACCGCGAAAGAGCAGGCGCTCGGGCTGATGTATCGCACCGAACTCAGCGACACTCAGGGCATGCTGTTCCCCTATGCCGCCGAACGCAGCCTGCAGATGTGGATGCACAACACGTACATCCCGCTCGACATGCTGTTCATTCGCTCCGACGGCACGATCGCGCGGATCGAGGAGCAGGCCGAGCCGCTGTCGGACCGGGTGATCTCGTCGGGCACGCCGGTTCTCGCCGTGCTCGAGATTCCGGGCGGCGCGGCTGCTCGCCTCGGCATCAAGCCCGGCGACAAGGTGCGCTATCCGATTTTCTCGGGCTCGTGACAGCCGCCGCTGCGGCTACCGGGGGCGTCTTTGGCGCCCGACTTGACCTTGCTCAGCGAAAGCGGCAGATGAGTGCCATGTCGGGGCGTAGCTCAGCCTGGTAGAGCATCTGCTTTGGGAGCAGAGGGTCGCGTGTTCGAATCATGTCGCCCCGACCAATTCGATCAATCGTCAGCGCGGAGCCACCATGACGGCACGGATCTTCAGGCCTGCACGTACAGCCATGCAATCGGGCGAGGCGCGGACCAAGGAATGGATCCTGGAATTCGAACCGGCGAGCGCGCGCGACATCGATCCGCTGATGGGCTGGACGAGTTCGCGGGATACGCAGTCGCAGGTCCGGCTCGAGTTCGACACCAAGGAAGAGGCGATCGCTTATGCGACGCGCGCCGGGCTCGCCTACACATTGAGCGAGCCGAAGCCGCGGAAGCCGATCAAGAAATCCTACGCAGATAATTTCAAATTCGGCCGGACGACGAACTGGACGCATTGATGCGGCTTGGCTGCGCGAGGGACGTTCCGCGCATTTGCCAACGTCTCTGCACGCGCTGATGAGCCCACGTTTGCGCAACCGGCTCGTCTGGGCCGGCATGATCGCAGTTCTGGCGGTCCTTGCTTTCAAGACGCGGGATCACTTCGCGGCTTATTTCGCCGGCATCGGCAAACTCGAAGTCCGGGCCATTCCTGGTCAAGACACCGTTTATATGCAATGGCGCGGGAAGATCGAGGCGCCGATGGCAAGCCGGATAGCGGAAGCGTTCGGCCGCCATAAGGACGAGGGCCATACCATCGTTCTAGCGCTGTCATCACCGGGCGGATCGCTCGATCAGGGTGCGGAGGTCGTGCGGCTGCTCGATAAGATCCGTCAGTCGCATACTCTCGTGACAAGCGTCGACGATGGTGACGTGTGCGCGTCGATGTGCGTGCCTGTCTATCTTCAGGGTCAGCGCCGGGTCGCGGCGCCGACAGCGGAGTTCATGTTCCACGATGTGAGCTTTCGCGATTTCTTCTCGAAGGAGAAGGACGCAAGCGTGCCCGACGCTGCGGTAGGTGCAGAAACCGACCGGCTGTTTGGCAAATATTTCTCGACCGCCGGAGTGTCTCAGCCTTGGATCCGCAGCGTGCGAGCGGAGATGGCCGGCGGCAACGACGTCTGGAAGACAGGGCTGCAATTGTTCGACGAAAAGTCGGGTATCGTGCAGCAGCTCAAGTGACGATGTTCGCCGGCGACGGCTACTCCGATCAGGAGAGCCGCCGCGGATGTCGTCGCGCTAGTGAAACAGCGCCGAGGCCTTTTGGATGGTGGTCCAGATCCCCCAGGCGAGAGGGATCAGAACGAGCAGCCAGAACAGCACGGCTTTCGCGGTGATGCCGCCCTTGCCGATGCCAAACGAGCCCGTCGCTCCCGTGTATGCCTTCTCATGGAGTTTGGCTCGTTCTTCCGCGATCTCGGCTTCCGTCATGTTCCATTTCGGATTGACGGGACGCACCAGAAGATTGGCGAGGAATCCGACAACCAATAGTGCGGCGAGGACATAGAAGATCGGGCCGTAAAGCTGAGCGGACGATATGCCCTCGGCCTGGCGGGTGTCGTGCAGGTAGTTGACGATAACGGGACCGATAATGCCGGCCGTCGACCACGCGGTGAGCAGGCGGCCGTGGATAGCGCCGACGAACTGCGTGCCGAACATGTCGGCGAGGTAGGCGGGTATGGTCGCAAAGCCGCCGCCGTACATCGAGGCGATAATGCAGAAGCAGCCCACGAACAGCGCCAGAGACTTCCATTCCGCGGCCTGCGTCGCGAGCGCGTAGAGCACGGCTCCGAGGGCGAAGAAAATGAAGTAGGTCTGCTTGCGGCCGAGCGCGTCGGAGGACGAGGCCCACACAATTCGCCCGAAGATATTGAACAGCGAGATGAGTCCGACGAACCCGGCTCCGACGCCCGCGGCCTGGGCGGCAAGCGCGGCGTCCTTTTTCACGTCGGCGAATGCAAGTTCGGGATGGCCGATCAAGGCGCCGCCAAATGTCTCCTGCAGCATTGGCGAGGCGGCGCCGATGATGCCGATGCCGGCCGACACGTTGAGGCACAGGACCAGCCACAGCAGCCAGAACTGCGGTGTTTTATGGGCGTTGGCGAGATGGACTTGACCCGCCGTTATCATGGCGTTGGTCGATGTCGGCGCGGTCCAGCCTTCGGGTTTCCAGCCAGACGGCGGGAGACGATAGGCGAAGGCGCCGATGAACATGAATACGGCGTAGATGGCGGCCATCACGAGGAAGGTTTCCCAGACGCCGGGATCGCTTTCCGTCTTGAAGTGACTCATCAGGAGCGTTGCCAGCGGTGAGCCGATCATGGCGCCGCCGCCGAAGCCCATGATGGCCATGCCCGTCGCCATGCCGCGCCGGTCGGGGAACCATTTGATCAGCGTCGATACCGGCGAGATGTAGCCAAGTCCGAGGCCGATGCCGCCGATCACGCCGGCGCCGAGCCACATGATCCAAAGCTGGTGCAGATGGACGCCGAGCGCAGAAATGACGAGGCCGCCGCACCAGAAGATCGCCGCCACGACGCCGGCCTTGCGCGGTCCGGCGCGCTCGAGCCAGCCGCCCCAGATCGCGGCCGAGACGCCGAGCAGCACAAAGAAGAACGTGAACATCCAGCCGAGATCGAATTGGCTCCAGTTGCAGTCGGTGGCCGTTAAAGCGCGGAGCGTGCCCGCCGCCTTCTCACTGAAGGTGACCGCGCCGGCGGAGCATTCCGGAAGAGGTTTGCCGTCCGCGCCGAGGAGGGCGCCCTGCAACGGCTTCCAAAACACCGAGAAGCCATAGGCCATGCCGATGCAAAGGTGGATGGCGAGGGCGGCGGGCGGGACCAGCCAGCGATTGAACCCGGCTTTGGCAACAATGCGCTCGCGATCGAGCAGGCCGGAGGCGGACGTATCCGCCGGGCTGGCGATGGTCATGCGTTTCTTCCCCCAATATCATTGCCGCCTGTGGCGGTCGACTTTTGGGTAATTCTTGCACCGCGCCTGCGACACAATCAACCGTGTACTGCGGTAAGCGCACTCATTCCGTTGAATTGGAAAGGCGGAAAAAGCGCGTCGGCGGCCATTGGTTAAAGCCGTTTGCGCCTGCGAAAAAATTCGCTACAAAGCGCCTTCCTCGGCGGAGACGCGGGTGTAGCTCAATGGTAGAGCAGCAGCCTTCCAAGCTGAATACGTGGGTTCGATTCCCATCACCCGCTCCAGCCTCTCGAAAACTTCCCGTTAAAGCAAGGGTCGCCGGATGATGCGGCGTGGTTGCCGCTAGGCGAGGCGATCGACTTTCAGCTTCGACATCGGACGGGTAACACTTCGGCGTCCACGAGCGAAAGAAAGCTATCGGTTCGAGAGGACGTCGATGCTGACGAAAACCCAACTCATCTATCGGCACGCTCTGCCGATCCGCCTGACCCATTGGATCAACGTCCTTTGCCTCATCTTCCTGTTGATGAGCGGGCTGCAGATCTTCAATGCCCATCCCGAGCTCTATTTCGGTAATCGCTCCGACCCGGACCGTTCCGTTCTTGCGCTCGATGCCCGACAAGAGCCCGACGGCTCTATCAAAGGCGTTACGCGGATTGGCAACCGGTCCTTCGACACCACGGGAGTACTCGGAGCATCCAGGGGCGCCAATGGCGACCTCGAGGCGCGCGGGTTTCCGAGCTGGATCACCATACCCTCCTATCGCGATCTCGCGACCGGACGGCGGTGGCATTTCTTCTTTGCGTGGCTGTTCGTGTTGAATGGCCTCGTTTACCTCGCCTATTCGATCGCCAGCGGCCATATCCGCCGCGACTTGATCCCGGGCTGGACGCAGATCAAAGGGATCGGCCACGATATCTATCAACACATTCGCTTGCGGTTCCCTCAGGGGGAAGAGGCTCGCCACTACAACGTGCTGCAGAAGCTCGCCTACCTCGCCGTCGTACTCGGCCTGCTGCCGCTGGTCGTGCTCACCGGCCTGACCATGTCGCCGGCCATCGATGCAGCGTTTCCGTTTCTTTTGGACATTTTCGGCGGTCGCCAGTCGGCGCGAACAATTCACTTCTTGTGCGCCTGGGGCATCGTGCTGTTCGTCATCGTCCATGTCGTGATGGTGCTCATCTCCGGGGTCTGGAACAACCTTCGCTCGATGATCACGGGCCGATATCGCATCTCGGAGGCGGCAAATGAACCGTAGCTCATCGATCGACCGACGTGGCTTCCTGCAGAGAGCGTCGGCGCTGACCGGCACGCTTCTGGTGGGCGGATGCGATCAATTGTCGGAGTCGCCGTCTTTCAAGGATGTCTTGAGCCGGGCGGAGTCTGTGACGAAGGGTGCGCAGCGTCTGATCTTATCGGGCAAGCCGTTGGCGCCGGAATATTCCGAGCACGAGCTGTCGAAGGTCTTCAAAGCCAACGGATCGACGGATGTCGATGACCCCGCCTATCAAAAGCTTGCCAGCGAAAATTTTGCGAACTGGCGCTTGAAAGTCGATGGGCTCGTCGAAAGCCCGGCCGAAATTTCGCTCGCCGAGCTGAAATCTATGCCGGCGCGAACGCAGATCACTCGGCACGACTGCGTTGAGGGATGGAGTGCGATCGGGAAGTGGAAAGGCGTGCCGCTTTCGGCGCTACTCGGCCAAGCCCGGCTCAAGCCCGAGGCGCGCTATCTCGTTTTCCATTGCGCCGATACGCTCGAACCGAACGCGCCCTACTATGAAAGCATCGATCTGATCGATGCCTTTCATCCGCAGACGATCCTGGCGTATGAGATGAATGATCAGCCTCTCGCCATTCCGCATGGCGCACCCCTGCGGCTGCGTGTGGAGCGGCAGCTTGGCTACAAACACGCCAAATACGTCATGCGGATCGAAGCGGTGGAGTCGTTCGCATCCTTGGGCGGCGGCAAGGGGGGCTTCTGGGAAGATCGCGGATACGAATGGTATGCCGGGATCTGAAGCGCCGCGATCCGCAGAGCTATGATTGCGCGCCAGCGTTTTCCGAAAGCTCCGAGATCTCGACGAGATTGGGATAAAAGGCCACGTGGTCCTTGATGACGCTCACCGCGTCGGACGGCGATTCATACGTCCAGACCGCATTCTCCAACGTGGCGTCCGGCGTCGACAAATGGAAGTATGAGGCGTCGCCCTTGTAAGGGCAGTAGGTGGCGTGGTCCGAACGTTTCAGAAGCCCCATCGCCACGTCTTTTCGGGGAATATACTGGACCGCAGGGTAGCTCGCCTCCTGCAGGGTAATGGCGTCGCGCGTATCCGCGAGTTCGAGGCCGGCAAGTTTCACGACGACGCGCTTAGGATTATGCTGCGTCGTGATCGGGTGCCGGGCGTCGGGGATGCGTATCGGTCGGGCTGTCATCGGACGTCTCCCATAAACTGATACGGAGAATGTGGGCTGCCTCTGGTGATATTACCAGCGATGCAATTGACAGGGGCTTGGCTCTTCGCAGAACGCTTTTTGGGACGGAGGCGTCGTTTTTTGCGGCGATGCAACCTGACGGGCGATCGATGGGGCATCACCGCGGAATGGACAATCGTCCGTAAGGCTCTAGCCCGAAAGTAACCTTCGTTCAGGTTTTGGCTGCCTTCACGCGGGCTCTTGCATTTTAACAAGAGACGCTGCCTATACGGCTTTTGCTGAATGACTTAATATCTCGTCGCGCCCTCCGATCTTCCTCATTCTTCATATCCTGATGTGAGCGCTCACAATGGGTGAAAATTACCGACTGCGGCTGTCCGTTTGGCGGAGCGCGGCGTTTGTCGTTGCGGCATCGTCGGGGCTCTCGGCGTGCGGCGAGAGAAACACGTTCGTGCCGCCGCCGCCTCCGAAAGTCGAACTGGCCGTGCCGCTGAAGCAGACGGTCACGCGCTATCTGACGGCGACAGGCAATACGGCAGCAGTCAACAGCACGACGCTGGTCGCTCGCGTTCAGGGGTTCATCGAGGGCATCAAGTATAACGACGGCGATACCGTCAAAACCGGGCAGACGCTGTTCGTCATCGAGCAGAAGCCCTATCAGCTGGCATTGGAACAGGCGCAGGCCGGGCTTTCGAGCTCGGAAGCATCGACAAAGCAGACGAAGGCGGACTATCAGCGCCAGGTCGATCTCGCGGCCAAGAATATTGCCAGCCAATCGACGCTCGATCAGGCGACCGCCGCGTTTGATGCAGCGGTCGCGAAGCAGAAGCAGTCGCAGGTCGATATCGAGCAGGCGCAGCTGAACCTTGACTATACCGATGTGAAAGCGCCGTTCGACGGGATTGTAACAGCGCGGCAGGTTTCGCTTGGCCAGCTTGTCGGAGCCGGAAGCCCAACGACGCTTGCAACCATCGTGCAGCTCGAGCCGATCTACGTGACGTTCGCGGTCAGCGAGGCCGATGTGCAGGTCATCCGCGCCAATATGAAGGCGCGCGCGATGACGGCGGAAGAACTCAAGAAGATCCCGGTCGAGGTCGGGCTGCAGAGCGAAGAGGGATATCCCCATACCGGCACACTGGATTACGTGGCGCCGAGCATCACTGCCGCGACGGGAACGCTGCTCGTTCGTGGGGTGTTGCCGAATACCGACCGGGCGTTGCTGCCTGGATATTTCGTGCGGGTGCGGGTGCCACGCGGCAAGGAGGCCAACGCCCTGCTGATCCCCGACCGCGTGGTCGGGAGCGATCAGAGCGGCCGTTACGTGCTCGTCGCCAACAAGGATGATGTCGTCGAGCAGCGCAAGGTCGAGCTTGGAGACCATGTCGGCGATTTGCGCGTGGTCGTGAAGGGGCTGACGCCGGAGGATCGCGTTCTGATCTCGGGCCTCATGACCGCGGTGGCGGGGCAGAAAATCGAGCCTGTGGTGACGACGATCAGCGCACCCGCGGCGGGTGCCGGGCCATGATCTCAAAATTCTTCATCGAGCGACCCGTCCTCGCGAACGTGATCGCGATTTTGATGGTCGTCATCGGCGCGGTGTGCGTGTTCGAGCTGCCGGTCGCGCAGTATCCCAATGTGGTGCCGCCGACGGTCAGCGTCACCACGCGCTATCCCGGCGCCAGCGCGCGAACCGTGATCGATACGGTGGCGCTGCCGATCGAGCAGCAAGTGAACGGCGTCGAGCGCATGATCTACATGCAGTCGTACGCCGCCTCGGACGGCACGTACTCGCTGACGGTCACGTTCGAAATCGGCACCGATCTCAATTCGGCGCAGGTGCTGGTCCAGAACCGCGTGTCGGCGGCGATGGCGTCGCTGCCGCAATCGGTTCAGGTGCAGGGCGTCGTCGTTCAGAAGAAGTCGACGTCGATCCTCGAGATCGTGACGCTGACGTCGCCGGACAATCAATACGACAGCCTCTATCTCAGCAATTACGGCACCATAAAGCTGAAGGATGAGATCTCGCGTCTGCCGGGCGTCGGCAACGTCAATGTTTTCGGAGCGGGCCAGTACTCGATGCGGGTTTGGCTCGATCCGAACAAGATGCAGGCGCGTAGCCTCAATCCGCAGGACGTGGTGCAGGCGCTTCAGCAGCAGAGCGAGCAGGTGACGGCAGGGCAGGTCGGCGCGCCGCCGGTCGCCGGGTCACCGGCGTTCCAATATACCCTCGACGTCCAGAGCCGCTTCGATGATCCCGATCAATTCGCCAATGTCATCGTCAAAACGGGCAGCGACGGCGATCTGACGCGATTGAAGGACGTGGGCCACGTCGAGCTTGGTGCACAGACGTACGCTCAGGTCTTCAATCTCAACGGCCAACAGGCGGCGGGTCTGGCCATCTTCCTGACGCCGGGCGCCAACGCGCTGCAGGTCGCGAAGGAAGTCTCGGACAAGATGAAGGTGCTGGCGAAAGAATTTCCGCCGGGCATGACCTATGAAATTCCCTTCGATACGACACTGTTCGTGCAGCAGGCCATTTCGGAAGTGTACCGGACGCTGATCGAGGCCGCGATCCTTGTGCTGATCGTCATCCTCGTCTTCCTGCAGGACTGGCGGGCGACGCTCGTCCCGGCGACGACTGTGCCCGTGACCATCATCGGGGCGTTCGCGGCGATGGCCGCGATGGGATTCTCGATCAACCTTTCGACCCTGTTTGCGATCATCCTGGCGATCGGTATCGTGGTCGACGACGCAATCGTGGTCGTCGAGG
>JBEVLH010000090.1:0-2985 GCA_040509255.1 Hyphomicrobium sp.
ACGGTAATGGACGTCGACCTGGGGGACGCCGTAGTCGTCGCGACGATTGGAGACGGTCAAGCGGTTGTCCGCCTGCACCGTCGGTTTTCCGAAAAAGATCAATCCGAGATAGGTGCAGAACAAACGGCGGGCGATGTAGTCTTTCAGGCGGGCAGGAATTCTACGCATCGGTTCAAGATAGAACGGGAGCCACGGCAGCGTGTGGCCGACTTGAACCTGGAAACCGCCGCGAAAGTCGCCCGGCTCGAACAAGAAGCGCGGGATCAAGAGGTGGTCGCCGACGCCGCCCGGATAGTTCGGCTTTTGCCCGGCGAATTTCCAGAGCGAACCGGAGGTCATGACGCGGACGTTGTCCTGCAATCCGCGCCCGACAAGGCCTGAAGAATTGGCGAGGCCATTGGGGTTTGGTTCGTCGTGCGAGTTCAAAAGCACGCGCGCTGTTTCAAGGGCACCGGCGGCGACGACGAAAACGTTGGCGCGGATGGTGAAGGTCTCGCGCGTCCGGGTGTCGAGACATTCGGCCATTTCGATGCGGTTCGAAGATGGCGCCCGTCGCAGCGCGATGACCTTGGTGCCGTAGCGGATTTGATAGTTTGGCCGGCCCGCGATCAGCGGCAACAAGCGGCTCGAAAATTTATAAATGCTACCGGTTCGACAGCCATGGACGCAGAGACCGCATTGCCGGCACACGTTCGCCGCCTCTGGGCGGGTTTCGATGGCCTTGCGGTTGGGGATTGCCCGGATGCCGGTGTCGCGTAGCCCGGACAGCGCGCTCAACAGGTAGTTGTCGATCGGGCGCATCGGCAGGGACGGTAGAAATTCGCCGTCAGGAAGCTCGGCAATGCCTTCACGCGTTCCGCACACGCCGATCAGCCGCTCGATGGCCGTGTAATGCGGCGCGAGATCGTCGTAGCCGATCGGCCAATTCAAATCGCCGTCGCCAAAATCGCGGGCTTTGAAATCGCGCTCGGAGTATCGGAGCGATACGCCGGCCCAGAGATTTTGTTTGCCGTTGAGGCGGAAGACTTGGCGATTGCGAAACACCGCGCTCGATTGCTGCGTGGTCGACGTCGTATTGGCGCGCGCGTAAAGACGCGCAGCCTGGGCGTTCTCGTCAAAGTAGGCGTCCGCCGTCGGCACCGGCCAGGGTTTGTCGGGCGCGATGCCGAAATGCTCATCCTGTTCGGGCGAGAACCCGTTGGTGAAATAGTCGTCGCGGATCTCGTCGCCTTGCTCGAGCGAAAGCACATCGCGTCCGGCCATGGCCAAGCGATAGGCGAGGATGCCGCCCGCTGCTCCGGTTCCGATGATGCAGATATCCGTCCGTTCGACGCGCGGCGACATGCTCACATTACTCTTCCGCGAAACTGGTCGGACGCGTAGTAGCAATAGTCGAGCAAACCGCGCAGTTTTTCGAGCGCAGGCTTCGGCGCTGTCGTGGTCCAGAGAAAGCGGCCCTTGTCAGGGTCGTACCGGCCGGCGGCGAGCGCGGTTTGCAACGCGCCATTCAATTCGCCGTTTTGCCGACAGGCGGCCAGGATTTTAGGGAGCTGTGGCAGGAGGAAGGAGCGGTGCAAATTGCGATCCGCCAATTCCCGCAACAGCAGCACGGCAGAGCGGTTTTCATCGTTGATCGTCGCAACGTATGCGAACTCCTCTGGCAGCACCCCGCGAGCGACGAAATCGTCGATGGTATCGCGAATGGTCTGATCCAGAGGACGGGTGTGATAGCCGAGATCGCTGGCTGCACGCGATGAATCCGCCCAATAGTAGAGGGGAAGCGAGCGGGCAAATTCGCGATGGATGGGATTGCGCCACGCTCCGAATGTTGCGGCCGACACCGCGTCCATCGCGGCGGAGACGCCGTACGCGACGGCGACCGGAACCTGCAAGGGCGTACCGAGGCCCGTTTGCGCCGACATTAAACTTTGGATCTCCGCTGCTCCGAGATTATCACCTCCGAGAATGTACTGCCCCGAACCACGCGTGAGCGCGGCGACATGGGCGCGCGCGACATCTCTGACGTCGCAGAACGAATGACCACCGTCTCCGACGATCGCCGGATTTTTCTTCAGGCAGTACCAATGCACCAGAAAGCCGGTCGTCATCCTGCTGTCGGCGGACGCGCTGGGGCCGAGCATGAAGCCTGGATTGAGGATGACGAGATTGCGCCCGGCGTTCTGGGCGGCGCGGGCCAATCGCTCGCATTCGATCTTGGCGCGGTCGTAGGCATTGAGGCGGCCATCAGCGACCGCGGCGCGGCCGCTCGCTTCGTTGAAGACGACAGGCTGTTCGCTTCCGCCGATCGCCGACATCGATGACGTGAACACGACGCGCGCATTCTGATTGGAAGCGGCGAGAGCCTCGAGAAACGCCTCGACGATGGAGACGTTCTGGCTGTAGTAGGCATCGAGGGGTAGGCCGGGTTGAAAGTTACGGCCCGCGGAAAAGATTGCAGCGTCGACGTCGGCCAGGGCCGATTGGAGGAGAGCTATGTCGGTGAGATCGCCGTCGATCAAGCGCACCCCGTGCGGAAACCGCACTGTGCCGCCGCGAACATAGACGGCGACCTCGTGGCCCGCATCCATGGCCGCGCGGACGACGTGCTCGCCCAGATATCCGGCCGCTCCCGCGATGAGGACTTTCATGGTGACCCTTTATGCCTGGGCATGATCTAGCGCAGGATGCCAACAAGAGGAATGGACCCGTGGTCTTCCGGGTTCGTTTCAAGAGTTAAGACCTGCGTCGGTCCCTCGAGCTGCATTCTCGGATCTTCGCTATCTCAGTAATTCGTAAACAATGGAAAAGCCATGCGTCTGGACGAGCAAATGGCCCGGGTGAAATCGGGCCAAATGTATGACGATTTGACCCCCGAGCTCGTGGCCGCCCGTAAGAAGGCGGTTCTGCTAGCCAATCGTTACATCGCAAGCTTCGAGGACCCGGCGGATCGCCGCGAGGCTATTCTGGCGGAGCTGTTAGGCAAGA
>JBEVLH010000091.1:0-10164 GCA_040509255.1 Hyphomicrobium sp.
GCGCCGGGCACCCGCCCGGCGCTTTTTTTTGCAGCGTCGAGGGCACACCACGCGAAGATTCAACGAAGCGAGGCCACCGAGAATGGGGAAATTCGAAGGCTGCCGCATCGGCGACGAGCATGAATTACTGCGATTTCTGTTTTAATTTCAGTGCCTAATCCCCCTTCCCGCGAGTCTCGCGAGGAGGTCTTGACGGCGGGCCGATCCCGCCCTCCAATGCTGCATCGCGAAAATTTGCGCCGCACGGGGAACTTTGTATGGCTTTCGTGAAGGGAATAATTGTGTCGCGGCTTTGGGGGCGACTCGCAGCAACGGCATTCTTCCCTAGGCTTGTCATTCTCGCAGCGGTTTTAGCTTCGGGAAGCCTAAGTGGCGCCGAGGCTGCCGATCAGCAATTCGGCGGTTTCGGTCCCGAAGGACCGCGCATGCGGGAGCAGCTTTGGATCCTGCCGAGCGGCGAGCCTGGTCGGTCCCTCCGCGCGACGCTGTTTCGGCCCGAGGCCGATCCCAACGAACCCAACAAAAAGTTTCCGCTCGTCGTCATCAACCACGGCACTGATGAATCGACTCGTCTCGCGGTTTCGATGCCGACCTATTATTGGCTGTCGAGATGGTTCGTCGAACGCGGATACGCCGTGATACTGCCCCAGCGGCGCGGCCATGGCGCGACCGGGGGCGTGCTGTCGGAGGCCATCGGCACGTGCGCGCATCCCGACCACTACCGATCCGGGAAGATCGCCGCCGACGATATCGCGGCAACGATCAGGTATATGACGGCGCAGTCTTTCATCATGCCGAAGGACACGATCGTCGCCGGCATTTCGACAGGCGGATGGGCGTCGCTCGCGGTCGCAGCGCGCAATCTTCCGCAGGTCCAAGCCGTCATCAATTTTGCCGGCGGGCGCGGGGGCCACGCGTACGGTCAATCGAACGCCATCTGCGGCGAAGACGATCTGGTCTCGGCCGTCAATCATTATGGTCAGACCGCGCATGAGCCGACGATCTGGTTCTATGCCAAGAACGACAGCTACTTCGGCCCCGATCTCGCGAAGAAGCTGGCACACGCCTGGGGCGACGGCGGCGGCAACGTCGAGCAGCACATTCTTGCCGCCTACGGCAACGACGGCCACACCATCGCCGACGACCGCGCGGGTTGGGAAATCTGGGGACCGAGCCTCGACAGTTTCCTCACGAAGGTGCGCGGCAGCCAGATGCAGGTGGCGACGGGGCGCTCAGAGCAGCCGGCTGCTCCGATCGAAACATCCGCAATTGCAACCAACGGCGCGACGCGCTAACTCGCCGACATCCGATCCGCTCGCACTGGACGCGCATGCTCGTTGCTTGCGCTCTCGACAAGCCGGGCAGCGGAAATTAGCGTAGCGCTTGCATTCGTGCTGCCGCGACCGTCGCGAACGGCGGCCACGCGGACAACGCAAACCGTCAAAAGCGTTGCTCGAAGTGCGGCGACAGAGTTTCAGCCGGTGACGTCAAGACATGGCCGTTAGACCTCGTAGCCCGGTTGCATCGGCCCTGGCTGTCGCGATGAGAGATTTCGGGCTCGGGTCTTCGACCGTTCTCAAGATCGGCGTGCTCGCGCCCCTCACCGGTCCGCTGAAGGCGTGGGCGCTACCCGGGCTCAACGGCAGCCTGATCTGGATTGAGCGCGTCAACGCCGGAGGCGGCCTAAAGGTCGGTAGCCGCCGCTACATGCTCGAACTGGTTCAGTACGACACCATGTATCAGCCGGAGCGGGCGCTCCAGGGTGCCAAGAAGCTGATCATCGATGATGGCGTCAAACTCATCCTGATGATCGGCGGCAACGACCTGACGACCGATGTTCGCCGACTCGTCGCGCAACACCGGATGCTGGTCGCGACGTTGCTTCCGAGCGATCTCTCTCCCGACGCACCAACGCTCGTTGCGCCGAGCGAAGTCCACCCGATTTACAACGTGACAGGCGTCGAGTGGTTGAAGCGAACCGACCCGGGCCTCAAGACGGCGGCGTTGTGCGCGCAGCGCGACCTTCTCGGCCTGCCGTCTATTGCAACCTATCGCGCGGCCTTCGAAGCGGCGGGCATCGAACTCGTGGCGGAGCGTTTGTTCGAGCCCGATACGAACGACTTCGCGCCAATCGTCGAAGAGCTGATGGTGAAGAAGCCGGACATCCTGTGCTGGGATACGGCATACGAGCCGTTCGTCCACGCGCTCACGGTCGAAGCTCACAAGCGCGGATTCAAAGGACGCATCCTGTCCTGCACCTGCGACAACTATCAGGAGCTGATCCGGCGGACGAGTCCGGAGTTCATGGAAGGCTTTGTGTTCCAGTTCCCGGATTTCGACGACCCGCGGCTCAACGAGGGTCATATCAACTTCGAAAATCCCGGAGCCTTCTACGACGAGTTCTGTCGCCGCTTCCCGGGGACATGGAGCGCGGTGTCGTGGGAATACGCCTCGACGCTGGAACTCTGGAAATCAGCGGTGCAGCGCGGGCGTTCGTTCGAACCCTTCTCGGTGCTGGCCGCGATGAAGGTCGGCGGCATCGGCCGGCACGCGTTCGGTGAAGCGCGCTGGTGGGGCAAGGATCTGTTCGGGATCGACAACGCGCTGGTCGGTGACTGGCCCGTCGTCATGATCGTCGACGGCAAGGCCCGCATTCAGGAATTCGGCTCCATCGCCGACTGGTGGGGCAAGCATCGCGCGACGCTCGTCAAGCACATGCGCGCGCTCAATCTGATGTGGGATCAGCGCGAGCATTTGGCAGCATCGGCGGAGATGCTCGATCGCCTCACGGCTCAGGATTCGTAGATCATCTCTTCGTGGGCGTTGGCCATATAAAGCTTGATGATCTCGACCGCGGTATCGAGATTCCGGCGTTCGATCGCATCGTAAAGCGACCGGAACAGCATCTGGATGGTTTTGATCTTAGCCGGCGTCAGAGCCTGACGACGGGCGGCCGCCCACTGCGGATGGCGGCGCACCTCATGCAGGATAGCGTACATCGCGACGATCAACGAGTTGTGGGTGCCGCGGGCGATCGCCATCATGAACTCCTCTTCCAGCATCGCGAAGGTATCGGACTCAGTCACAATAGCTTCGAGGCGCAGAAGCTGGGCTTGAAGATCGGCAAGATCGCGCGTCGACATGTAGATCGTTGCCAGCCGCGTCATTTCGGGTGCGAGAATTGAGCCGGCGACATTCATGGCAAACGGAGATGCCGTCTCCGCAAGCTGATCGACGTTGGGCGACGTCGAGGGACGCGCCGTCGAAGCGCCATTGATCCCGGACTTTCGTTGGTAGGAGACGAAGGTTCCGCTGCCCGGACGGCGCGAAACGATATCGTATGTGGATAGGAATTCGAGCGCCTGACGGATGGTTGCCCGGCTGTCGCCGAACGCTTCGGCCAGATCCCGCTCGGCCGGGATACGCGTTCCGAAAGGAAATTCGCCTGAGGCCAAACGCGTGAAAAGGGTCGTGGCGATTTCTTTCACGCGAGGCGGGACAAGCGGATGACGCGAGACGTCGTGGATCCAGGGGGGCGCTTCGAAGTCGTAGGTGTCGGACATCATTCGAGCTCGTTCTAGCAAGTTGCGTTTGGCGTGATGGCGGGGTGGACCGGAGTCCGTAGCAGCGATGGTGAAAGGAGGACGGTCAACGCGACTGCGCTTTCCAACGCCCCGCATTCTTCAGACAGAGCCGACGCGAAGGTCTGGCTGCGCGTCGCAAGGTCAGTGTGCTTGGCGCGATAAAGTTCGGCGGCAGACGTGGGATCGTTCGCCTCGGCGTCGAGCAAGCGGGCCTCGGCGGACGTTGGTCCGAAACCTTCGGCGACTATCGATCGCAATTCGGCTGCATGCGCGGCAATGACGGGCGAAGCGTCCAAATCAACGAGGCCATGATTGAAGCGGGTGATGGCGAGCGCAGTTGCCGCTAGCTGGCGATAACGGTCTTTGCGGGCGTTTATCAAAGCGTCAGACGCAGTCGCCGCGAGGCGAAAGTGAAACGACGAACTCGCACCGGTGATGGGCACAGCGAGTGTCGTGATGCCCGCGATGACGCGCAGCCACGCCTCCTCCGCCTCGCGAAGGCAACGCTCGGCGTGATCGGGAGATGCAAGAAGGATGAGAGCGGCGCCGGCGTTCGAACGACACATCGCGTAAATGGGGTCGAAGGACATTGCCGGGCGCGCGTCCAATCCCGCTTCGAGCCAGAGGCGGGCAGCGTCGCCAACCCCAAGGCGCGCCAAATTCTCGAAGCCGCGGACGGTCGAGTCGACCCGATTGCGATTTTCGGCATGTGACGCGCGTTGCATCCTACGTCCGGACGTCACCGCTCGATCTCCCTCAAAACACAGAGCATTCGCCGTATCTCAACCGAAGTTCAACCACATTCAACCAATGCGGCCCAATTTAGCTTCGCACTTGCGATAAGCCAAATAAGCTCAATTGTCAGCGTGAAAATAGCGTTTTTGTGCCTGCGAAATAGTCAAATCGCGTTTCTTGTTGGTGATTTTTTTGACTTGCGAGTAATTCGGCATTCCCTAACATGGTCGGCGTTGGGTCATTGCGGTAATTACTGGTTATAATTGGTTTGGACGCGATTTCATCGCGTTGCGTCCCTGCTGCGCCGTAGCCCGACGGCAGTTCGCCGCTCTTTCGGTTTGTCGGCCGCGCCAACGCGGTCGAACTCAAAGCTGAAAACAGCCCGAAAATTCATCACCGGATAGATTCGGTCGGGAGTGATCATGGCATCAGACATTGGAACGATTACCGCGGATGGGCTCAGCCCCCAGCCCGGCCAACTTGTGCGCGCGATTGACTGGAAGGGTGCGTTTTGGGTCGCCAGCGGCGTCCCTGCCCTTGTGCTCTTTTCAATCGGCGGCATCGCAGGCGTCGCGGGAAAGGTCGCCTTTCTCGTGTGGTTCGTCTCGATGATCATGGGGTTCATTCAGTCTTTCACATATGCCGAAATCGCGGGTTTGTTTCCGAACAAGTCGGGCGGCGCATCCGTTTATGGCGCTGCCGCGTGGGTTCGCTATTCCAAGCTGATCGCGCCGCTGTCGGTGTGGTGCAACTGGTTCGCGTGGTCGCCGGTGCTGTCGCTTGGCTGCTCGATTGCGGCGGCCTACATCCTGAACTCGCTGGCACCCATTCCGCCGGCTGACGCGCCGCAGGTTGCAGCATGGATCAGCTCGCACGCGAGTTCGATCCCGCCGGATTCGCCGCGCATCGCCGAGTGGCTTGCGGCCAACCACGGCAAAACGGCAGCCGACGCAGTGTCGGCGCTGTTGTCCACGGACGCAGTCGCGGCGCTGACGCCAGCGATCCGGAATTGGACGGCTTTCCACGGTGCGCTCGGGCCGGTGTCGTTCTCGTTCAACGCGGCATTCTTCATCGGCGCCGTTTTGATGCTGATCACCTTCGCCATTCAGCACCGAGGCATTCTCGGAACGGCGAGCGTCCAGAAGTATATCGGCCTGGCGGTGATCATTCCGATGCTTATCGTCGGTGTCGTGCCGATCATCACGGGACAAATCGACTGGTCGAACTTCACGCCCATCGAGCCATTGAAAGTCGCCTATGCGCCTGAAATGGGCTCGTGGGATATCGCAGGGTGGACACTGATCCTCGGTGCGATGTTCATTGCGGCTTGGTCGACCTATGGCTTTGAAACCGCGGTCTGCTACACGAGCGAATTTCGTGATCCGGGCCGCGACACGTTCAAGGCCATCTTTTATTCCGGCCTGCTGTGCCTCGTTCTGTTCACGCTCGTGCCGTTCACGTTCCAGGGCGTCCTTGGACTGCAGGGTATGCTGGAGCCGACGATTGTCGATGGCTCGGGCGTCGCTGCCGCGATGGCCAATATGGTCGGACACGGCGGATACGTGACCAGCCTGCTCGTCATGCTGATGATCCTGGCGTTGATGCTCTGCCTGATGACGGCGATGGCCGGTTCGTCGCGCACGCTCTACCAGGGCTCGCGTGATGGCTGGCTGCCGCGATACCTCAGCTACGTCAACGAGCACGGCGCGCCGACCCGTGCGATGTGGACCGATCTCGTGATCAACCTCGCTGTCCTTGCGATCGCATGCGCTGACGCCACGAGCTTCTTCTTCATCCTCGCGGTGTCGAACTGCGGGTACATCATCTTCAACTTCCTGAACCTCAACTCGGGCTGGTTGCATCGCATCGACAATGCCGATGTTCCGCGTCCGTGGCGGGCGCCGACCTGGCTCCTCGGGCTTGGCGCGGTGTTCGCGTTCGTCAACGCCGTGTTCATGGGCGCCGGCGCGAAGGTTTGGAATCCGTCGGCTCTATGGGCCGGATTGTTCACGGCTGCGCTGATCATTCCGGTGTTCTGGTACCGGCACTACGTGCAGGACAAAGGCGTGTTCCCGGCGCATATGCTGGAAGATCTCGGGCTCAGCCAAAGCGACTTCGACAGGCGAAAAGCCGGCGTGCTTCCGTACATCGTGCTCGTCGCCGGATTGCTCGTTGTTCTGGCATCGAACTGGTTCTTCCAGCTGCCCGCATAAAGAATGAGCAGACCGGAGCGGTTCACATCTGCGCTCCGGTCTGTTCAAATCGCGTCCGAAGGTTTCCGCAACGAAGCCTGTCGGAATGATGGAGCACTTGATGACGATCAGTACTATCAAAAGCCGACCGATCTATCCGGGGCTCAGTCCCGATCTCAACGCGCGCAGCAATATCATCGTCTGCGACAAGGGCGGCGCCGCCGCCGCAGCTGAATTATTTTCTCGCGCTGACGAGGCGTTCGCCATGCGCTCGCTCGTCGTCGTTGCCGATGCATTAAGCGACAGCGAAAGCCAAACGCTCAAGAAAAACCTCTCGCCCGCGACAACCGAATTCAAGCCGAGCCTGACGGCCGGCATCGAGCGGCTGCGTGAGCTGCTCGACAATGCGCCGATGGGCGTGCGGCTCTATGCGGCCGGTACCGAGCCCCTCATCGGTTCCGTCATTCAAGCGGCGGCCGACTATTCCATCGATCATCTTTCGATCCGGACCGAGCATCGAGGCTCGCTGATGCGGCGCGTCCAGTGCGTACACTGCAAGGGCTTCACCGAGAACGTCACCACCAACCCGGTAACATGCGCACATTGCGGACTGACGCTTTTGGTGCGCGATCACTATTCGCGCCGCCTCGCGGCATTCCAGGGCGTCTGCATCGACGCGGAAGTTCCGGGCGAAGTACCTGCGACGGAGGCGATCTATCAATGAGCGGAGGTCTTCTACGCCGCGTGCGCGTCGCCGAAGTCGAGCAGGTTGCGGCTCGCATCAAACGTTTCCGGCTCGTTGATGTGGACAACGCGCCGCTGTCGGAATTTTCCGGCGGGTCGCACGTGTCGGTTCTGATGCATTCCGGCGACCGGCTGATGCGCAATCCCTATTCTCTGATGGGGCCGCCGACAGATACGTCGAGCTACCAGATCAGCGTCCTCGATTGCGGTTGCGACTCGCGCGGCGGCTCGAAGTTCATGCACGAGACCGTGTCGGTCGGGTCGGAACTGGAAATCAGCGAACCGCTCAACCTGTTCCCGCCGATCAAGCTTGCCAAGAAACATGTGCTGGTGGCGGGCGGCATCGGCATCACGCCATTCATGTCGATGATGAGCGAGCTCGACAGCCTGCACTCCGATTTCGAGTTGCACTACGGCGTTCGATCGCTGGATGAAGGCGCGTACTGCAAATACCTGCATTCGCGTTACGGTTCGCGCGTCAACGTCTACCGGCAGGATCAAGGACAGATGATCCCGCTCGAAAGCATTCTCGGCGACCAACGGCTCGGCACGCATATGTACGTCTGCGGCCCAAAGCCGATGATCGACTGGGCGTTGCAGACCGCGGAGCTGCTCGGCTGGCCTACCGAGAACGTCCATTCGGAACAGTTCAGCGCGCCGCCGGTGGGACAACCGTTTCTGGTCAAGCTGGCGCGATCGGGCCGCGAAATCACGGTCAAAGGCCATCAGAGCATTCTCGAAGCGCTCGAAGAGCATGGCGTCGATGCGCCGTTCCTGTGCCGCGGCGGCGCCTGCGGGCAATGCGAAACGGCCGTCGTCGCATGCGACGGCTACATCTCCCACAACGATCACTTCCTGACGGAGCCGGAGCGGGTCAGCGGCAAGAAAATCATGATCTGCATGTCTCGCATTCAAGCCGGATCGATCACGCTCGATCTGTGATCGATCTCGTCATTCGCAAGTTCACGGAGGCCCCGAAATGGGACTGACTTTCAAAGACAGCACGTTTCGCGACGACTTTACCTATGCGAACAGCCCGGCAGGCATTCGGCGGTTTCCGTTCCCGTTCATCGAGGACAAGTATCGCTACTCGGTAAACATCGAACCGCATACCGCCGGCGAAGTTGGCACGGTGTACGAATTCCCGTTCGATATCGATGAACATTACGTCTCGGAAATGCGCGACCGCGCGCTCGTCCTTCAGGACGATCCGTTACGCTGCCAAGCGCTTCCTCACATGATGACGGCGCAATGGGACATGCTCGAGCTCATCATGGTGTCGATGGCGCGCGACTATCCCGACCACTTCACGCTGCATCGCGACGGCGCAAGCTGGCACTGGATCAACAAGCCTCTCAAGATCGACCAGAAATTCACGTTTGGCGACGTGAATTCGCTTCCCTACGAGCCCATGGAATATATCGGCCGGCAGGTGCAGGGCGATTTCTCGATCCAGGATCAGCGCGACGGCCAGCTCTGGATGGACGCGGGCCTCATCACCTCACAGGCCGACTGGTCGCTCGATTTCGACGTCGGCATGAACTTCTTCGAATGGCATGCGCCGGTCCCGCTGGCGCACGAAGCGGGCGTCTTCGAGCGGGCACTGAAGTTTCTTCTCAACCTGCAGATCGGCAGCCCGGTTCGCCGCCTCAACTGGACGATGACGATCAATCCGCGTCTCGACACGAGCCCTGAGAATTATCACAAGTGGGGCAAGGATCGCACGACGGTCACGCCCGAGAACGTCGGGCAAAAGGTGCATTTGCGCGTCGAGTTGCAAGGCCTGTTCAGGCTGCCACGCTCGAATGCGATCCTATTCTCTATCCGCGGCTATCTGCTGAGTCTCGATCAGCTCGTGACGGTTCCGAAGTGGGGACGGCGGTTGCATCGCGTGCTCGATACGCTGCCAGAGGAACTCATCGGCTACAAGGGTCTCAGCCGGTATCGCGACACGACGTTGCAATGGCTTTCGAAATACGACGACGGTGCTCCGACGTCCCCGGGGGGCGGTCCGGACTGAGCGCGTTTCGATCAAGAAAAAATTTCAACCACAACCAGCAAGACAAAAGCCAAGAGGTAAAGCTCATGTCCCTAGCCCACCTGCCCCGGCAGTCCATCCTCAACGATCGCCACCGGGCAAACGGCGGAGATCTGGATTCGGTTTCGTGGAACAACATGCCGCTTCCGCAGACCTACCAGACGGACCCCTATTTCGAGACCGAGGCCGTTCGCAATCGCGCCGGTCTGTTCGACGTCTCGTCGCTCCAGATCATCAACGTCTCGGGTCCCGACGCGTTGAAGCTGCTGAACTACATGCTGACCTCGGACGTCTCGAAGGCGAAGCCCGGCGACTCGCATATTTCGAACATCGTCGGCGAGAATGGCGGATTGATCGATGACGTGCTCGTCTACGTCGATGGCCCTAACGAGTTCCGGCTGTCGCATGGCGCGGGCACGCTGGAAGACGTGATTTTCGGCCTCGCACCCAAGTACGATGTGAAGGTCGAGAAAGACGACGACGTTCATATTCTCGCGCTTCAGGGTCCGCTGTCGCTCGAGGTTCTCGCTCCACACACGCCAATGGATCTCGCAGGCCTCGGCTATTTCAAGCATGAGCCGACGACGCTGTTTGGAACGCCAGTGCGCCTCGCCCGTGGTGGCTACTCGGCCGAGCGCGGCTACGAAGTTTTCTGCACGGCCGCTGACGCGCACAAGATGTGGGATTCGATTCTCGAGGCCGGCAAGGATAAAGGCGTCATTCCGGTGTCATGGGCGTGCCTCGACATCGTCCGGGTCGAAGGCGGCCTGTTGTTCTTCCCTTATGAAATGCCGCACGGCGATACGACGCCGTGGGAAGTGCGCGCCGATTGGACGGTCGATCTCAGCAAGCCTGACTTCATCGGCAAAAA
>JBEVLH010000092.1:0-7517 GCA_040509255.1 Hyphomicrobium sp.
GTGATGCCCCGGCGTCGTTTTCCCTGCCAAAAAGGGAACGTCATGCCTGCGCGACTTATAATTTTTATTGTTATCGCAATTATTTCCGGTCTGGCAGCGTCGGGACTGCGAGCCGAGAGCGCCGCAATTCCAACGACCACCCTCGAGCGTTTTGCGACGGACAGTTTTTCAGATTCCGAGGCGGCGATTTCCGAGATTGCGGCGTCCACCGCGCCTAATGCCAAGGACGTTCTCGAAGCGGCGTCGGGTCGCCGGCTTTACTTCAGTCCGTCGACAAAGGCGGTTTTTTATAAGGATGCGTCGGACAAGGCATTCGATGCGGCGACCGGTCAACCGCTGGCTTCTCCACCCGCCGACGCTAAGGCCGTGCGTCTGAACAACAGGCTGCGCGGCACGATTGATACTGCACTTGGCGCGCTGATGCTGAAGTCGCCTGACAGAGCCAAACGCCTCGAGGCAGCGGCTTCGATTTTCAAAGCGCGCGACGCGAAGAAGCTTGGCGCGGTCGACGCCGCACTGGCGAGCGAGCAGGATAGCGCGGTCAAACAGGCGCTCGAAGCTGCGAAGGCGGCGATTGTTTTAACGTCGTCGCCTGGAGACAGGACGGTTGCGATCCCGGCCATTGCAGCGCTCAAGACGCGGGGTGACCCCGACGCACTCGCAATCCTGCAATCCCTGCCGGCGACGGTGCCCGACGACATCCGCAACGCTGCGGCCAGCGCCGTGGAATCGGTGCAATTGAAGGTCTCGCTCTGGAACGTCGCTCAGAATCTTTGGTACGGCCTGTCGCTGAGTTCAGTTCTGTTGCTCGCGGCCATCGGCCTCGCCATCACGTTCGGCGTCATGGGCGTCATCAACATGGCGCATGGCGAGATGGTCATGCTCGGCGCCTACACGACATTCGTCGTGCAGGAAGTCATTCGGGCGTCGGCGCCGCAGCTCTTTGATTATTCGTTGATCTTCGCTATTCCGCTCGCGTTCGTGGTGTCTGGGCTCGTCGGCGTGCTGATCGAGCGTACCGTCATCCGCTTTCTCTACGGGCGGCCGCTCGATACGCTGCTCGCGACATGGGGCGTCAGCCTGATCCTGCAGCAGACGGTGCGGACAATTTTCGGCCCGACCAACCAGGATGTCGGCGCGCCCTCGTTCATGTCCGGTACGTTTTCGGTCGGCCAGCTCGCGATCACCTGGAACCGGCTTTGGATCATCGTCTTCGCGGCTTTGATCTTCACCGCCCTGCTTCTGGCGCTGAAATATACGAGCCTCGGTCTGCAGATGCGAGCCGTGACGCAGAACCGGCGAATGGCGAGTTCGATGGGCATTCGCACCGGCGCGGTCGATGCGCTGACGTTCGGCCTCGGGTCGGCGATTGCCGGGCTTGCGGGGGTGGCCCTTTCGCAGATCGACAACGTGTCGCCGAACCTCGGGCAGGGTTACATCATCGACAGCTTTTTGGTCGTGATCTTCGGGGGCGTCGGCAATCTCTGGGGAACGCTCGTCGGTGCGCTGACGCTTGGCATTGCCAATAAGCTGCTCGAGCCGACGGCGGGTGCCGTGCTCGGCAAGATCATTCTGCTGGTGCTGATCATCTTGTTCATTCAAAAACGTCCAAGAGGCCTATTTGCTTTGAAGGGCAGGGCGATCGAAGCATGATCACACGCACTTCGCTTTTCTCGGACGGATGGGGCGGCCCCATATTTCTCGCCATTCTCGTGGTGCTCGCCGTCTTCGTGCCGGTGCTGCACCTCGCTGTGCCGGAGACGTCGGCCTTTCACATCTCGACCACCAGCGTGGCGCTGTTCGGAAAATATCTGTGCTTCGCGCTTGTCGCGCTCTCGCTCGACCTCATCTGGGGCTATTGCGGAATTCTATCGCTCGGGCACGCGGCGTTCTTTGCGCTCGGCGGCTACGCGATGGGCATGTACCTCATGCGCCAGATCGGCACCCGCGGGGTGTATGCCAATCCGGATCTTCCCGATTTCATGGTCTTTCTGAACTGGCATGATCTGCCGTGGTACTGGTATGGCTTCAGCAGCCTGCCGTTCGCGCTTCTGATGGTTCTGCTGGTGCCCGGCGTGCTGGCGTTCGTGTTCGGCTGGTTTGCGTTCCGGTCGCGCGTCACGGGCGTCTATCTGTCGATCATCACGCAGATGCTGACCTACGCGCTGTGGCTGGCGTTCTTCCGCAACGACATGGGCTTCGGCGGAAATAACGGCCTGACCGATTTCAAGGATATTGCCGGCTTTTCGGTGCAGGCGCCCGGAACGCGCGCGGTGCTCTTTTCGCTTTCGGCGATTGCTTTGATGCTCGGCTATCTGATCGCGAAGGCGATCGTGACGTCGAAGCTCGGCAAGATCCTGATCTGCATCCGGGATGCGGAAAGCCGCACGCGCTTCATGGGCTACCGCGTCGAGGCCTATAAGACGTTCATCTTCACGGTGTCGGCAATGATGGCCGGCGTCGCGGGTGCACTTTACGTGCCGCAAGTCGGCATCATCAACCCGAGCGAATTCCATCCGGCCAATTCGATCGAGATGGTGATTTGGGTAGCGGCCGGCGGACGGGCAACTCTGGTCGGCGCGGCGTTCGGCGGCGTTCTCATCAATTATATGAAGACGATCTTCACCACGGGCCTGCTCGCGCCCTATTGGCTTTTTGCGCTGGGCGGCGTCTTCATTCTGGTCACCGTCTTCATGCCGAAAGGCGTCCTCGGCTTTTTGTCGGATATCAAGTTCAAGCGAGCGAAGGACGAAGAGCTTGATCCGTCGCTTGAAGCGCAACCGCCCGCTCAGGCCGCAAAATAGGTCGCTTCACCATGCGCTACGCCGAAGATCACAAGGTTGCGCAATCGCTGCTTTATCTCGATGGTGTGAGCGTGAGCTTCGATGGCTTTCGCGCCATCAACAACCTCTCGCTCGATATCGCGCCCGGTGAAATGCGCGCGATCATCGGTCCCAACGGCGCGGGCAAGACGACGATGATGGATATCATCACGGGCAAAACGCGGCCGGATACGGGCGATGTGCTGTTCGACGGCGGCAGTATCGATCTGACGAAAATGGGCGAAGCCGACATCGCCAATCTTGGCATCGGGCGCAAATTTCAGAAGCCGACGGTGTTTGAGCAGCACACGGTCGAGGACAATCTTCTGCTGTCGCTCAAGACCGACCGCCGCGTGGTGCCGACGCTGTTCTGGCATACAAGCGCTGCCAACATGGAGCGCATCGACGAAATCCTCGCAATCACCAAGCTCGGCCCGCATCGCAAGCTGCAGGCCGGGGCGCTCTCACATGGGCAGAAGCAGTGGCTCGAAATCGGAATGCTGCTCGGCCAGGACCCGAAGCTGCTGTTGGTCGACGAACCGGTTGCCGGCATGACGGACGCAGAGACGGCGCAGACCGCGGACCTGCTAAGAGATATCTCGAAGGATCATTCGGTGGTTGTCGTCGAACACGACATGGACTTCGTGCGGGCGCTCGGGGTGCGTGTCACCGTTCTGCATGAGGGCTCGGTTCTGGCCGAAGGTCCGCTTGATCAGGTGACGGCGAACGACCGCGTCATCGAAGTTTATCTTGGCCGCTGAGAGGTACGCCGATGCTCAACGTGGACAATATCGACCTCTCGTATGGGGCTGGCAAGGCCTTGCGCGGCGTAAGTCTCGAGGCGAAGACGGGCGAGATCACATGCGTGCTTGGGCGCAACGGCGTGGGTAAGACGTCGCTGATGCGCGCAATCGTTGGCCGTCATCCGATCCAAGCGGGCAAGATCGTATGGGAAGATGCGGACATCTCCAAGCTCGCGCCTTACGAGCGTTGTCGGCGCGGCATCGCGTTCGTGCCGCAGGGGCGAGAGGTCTTTCCGCTACTGACCGTGCGCGAGAACCTCGAAACCGGCTTTGCGCCACTGAAGGGCGCCGACCGGAAGATCTCGGATGAGATCTTCACGCTGTTCCCTGTCCTGAAGACCATGCTGCATCGTCGCGGCGGCGACCTTTCGGGTGGGCAACAGCAGCAATTGGCGATCGGCCGGGCGCTGGTCACGAAACCGCGCCTGCTGGTGCTTGACGAGCCGACCGAGGGCATTCAACCGTCGGTCATCAAGGATATCGGACGGGCGATCTCCTATTTGCGCAACAAGGGCGAAATGGCCATCATCCTCGTCGAGCAGTATTTTGACTTCGCGCGCGAACTCGCTGACCGCTTTGCAGTCATGGAGCGAGGCTCTATCGTGATGTCCGGTGGCCAAGTAGAGTTGCAATCGCCCGATGTTCGCCAGCGCGTTTCAGTCTAGCCGACCGGAAATCCCATCCTACGTGCGGGCGCGCGCCGAAGTTCGCGGCGTGTTCGCGCGTGCTGGCGCAACGACACGTTTACTCGACAGCTTCGAAACCGGCGGCCTGCGGCTCAGAACACCTAATGTGGCTGAAGGCTGCGAAGGCGTCGTGCTCAACACGGCGGGAGGATTGGCGGGTGGTGACGATGCGGTCATGACCTTTGCCGTCGAGCGCAAGGCCGATGTCACGATCACGACGCAGTCGGCCGAAAAGATTTACCGGGCTGACGATCGACCGGCGACGCTCGCAGCGAACCTCAGGGTCGAAGCAGGCGGGCGGCTCACCTGGATGCCGCAAGAAACCATTCTGTTCGATGGCAGCAGGCTTAAGCGCGCCCTCAACATCGAGCTGGATGAACGTTCGTCTGTGATCGCGGCGGAGATGACCGTGTTCGGCCGCGTCGCGCGCGGGGAGCAGTTGACTGCAGGGTCATTTTACGATCGCTGGCGCATTCGACGCGGCGGTACGTTGATCTTCGCCGACGACGTGCGGCTTGACGGCGAGATTTCTGAAATCATGCAAAAGGCGGCCGTCGGTGATGGAGCCTGTGCGATCGCAACGCTTGTGCATGTTGCCCCTAACGCCGAAAAAGGACTGCAAGCCGTTCGCGCGATCATCGATGCCGCGCCGGTGGAGGGCGGGGCTAGCGCGTGGAACGGCATGCTGGTGGTGCGCCTTGCTGCGCGTGATCCCCTCGGCGTTCGTACAGCCGTCGCGCACGTGCTTAGGCGTTTGTCGCGTCGCACGTTGCCGAGAGTTTGGTCGATCTAGTTCATGAGGGCCTGATGCTGCTTACGCCTCGCGAGAAAGACAAATTGCTGATTGCGATGGCTGCGAACGTCGCCCGGAGGCGGCTCGAGCGCGGCGTCAAACTGAATTATCCGGAGGCGATCGCGCTGATCACCGATGCAGTCATCGAAGGCGCGCGCGACGGCCGGTCGGTTGCCGAGTTGATGCAACTGGGTGCCCAAGTCGTTTTGCCCGAGCAGGTGATGGAGGGCATTGCCGAGATGATCCATGACGTGCAGATCGAGGCGACGTTCCCCGACGGCACGAAACTCGTAACGGTTCATAATCCGATCAGGGGCGTCAGCCGGACGCCGCCAGCGGTGCCGGGAGAAGTCATCACGCCGGACGGCGAGATCGAGTTCAACACCGGCGCGCCGACGGTGACGATCAAGGTCGCAAACACCGGCGATCGGCCGATCCAGGTCGGCAGCCACTATCACTTCTTTGAAACGAATCCGGCGCTCGAATTCGAACGGGAGAAAACGCGGGGGATGCGCCTCGATATTGCGGCCGGGACAGCGGTGCGCTTCGAGCCGGGGCAGACGCGGGACGTGACGCTGGTGCCGTATTCCGGCAGCAGGAACGTTTACGGGTTCCGCCAGGGCGTGATGGGTAAGGTCTGATGGCAAGCCGTATCACGCGCGCGGCTTACGCCGACATGTTCGGGCCGACGACGGGCGACAAGGTCCGTCTCGCCGACACCTCGCTCTTCGTCGAGGTGGAGAAGGATTTCACGATCTATGGCGAAGAGGTGAAGTTCGGCGGCGGCAAAGTCATTCGTGACGGCATGGGCCAGTCGCAGGTCTCGCGCTCGGAAGGCGCGGTCGACACCGTCATTACCAACGCGCTCATCATCGACCACTGGGGAATCGTCAAGGCCGATATCGGGTTGAAGCACGGGTTGATCGCCGTGATCGGCAAGGCTGGAAATCCGGACGTGCAGCCCGGTGTCACCATCATCGTCGGGCCGGGAACGGAAGTAATCGCGGGTGAAGGCAAGATCGTCACCGCGGGCGCTTTCGACACGCACATCCATTTCATTTGTCCGCAGCAGATCGACGAAGCGCTGTCGGCGGGCATCACGTCGATGCTCGGAGGCGGCACAGGCCCGGCGACAGGAACTAACGCGACGACGTGCACGCCCGGGGCCTGGCATATCCAACGCATGATCGAAGCTGCGGACGCGTTTCCGATGAACCTCGGCTTTGCGGGCAAAGGCAATGCCTCACTGCCGAAGGGGCTGGTCGAGCAGGTCGAGGCCGGGGCCTGCGCGCTGAAGCTGCACGAAGACTGGGGCACAACGCCCGCGGCGATCGATTGCTGCCTGTCGGTTGCCGACGATCACGACGTGCAGGTGATGATTCATTCGGACACGCTGAACGAAAGCGGCTTCGTCGAAGATACGATCGCGGCGTTCAAAGGGCGCACGATCCACGCGTTTCATACCGAAGGTGCGGGCGGCGGCCATGCGCCGGACATCATGAAGGTCGCCGGCTTTGCGAACGTGCTGCCGTCATCGACCAATCCGACGCGGCCGTTCACGGTCAATACGCTCGACGAACACCTCGACATGCTGATGGTCTGCCATCATCTCGATGGGTCGATTCCGGAAGATCTGGCGTTCGCGGAAAGCCGCATCCGCAAGGAGACGATTGCGGCCGAAGATATTCTGCACGATCTCGGCGCGCTCGCGATGATGTCGTCGGATAGCCAGGCAATGGGGCGGATCGGCGAGGTCATCATCCGGACGTGGCAGACAGCCGACAAGATGAAGCGGCAGCGTGGCTCGCTTCCGGGAGAGGGTGACAACGATAACCAGCGCGCGAAACGTTACATCGCGAAATACACGATCAATCCCGCCATCGCGCATGGGGTTTCGCGGCATATCGGATCGGTCGAAGTCGGCAAGCTGGCGGATCTCGTGGTGTGGACGCCGGCGTTCTTCGGCGTCAAGCCGGACCTCGTGCTCAAGGCCGGCTCGATCGCGTTGGCCGCCATGGGCGATCCGAATGCCTCGATCCCGACGCCGCAGCCTGTCCACTATCGTCCGATGTTTGCATCGTTCGGCAAGTCGCTGACGCAAAGTTCACTGACGTTCGTGTCGAAGACGTCGCTCGACAACGGGCTGGCGGACCGGCTGAAGGTCGACAAGACGCTCGTTGCGGTCGAGAATGTTCGCGGCGGGATATCGAAGGCCAGCATGATCCACAACGACGCGACGCCGCGGATCGAGATCGACAGCGAAACCTATCGCGTGACTGCTGACGGCGAGCTGCTGGTTTGCGAACCCGCAAGCGAGCTGCCGATGGCACAGCGATATTTTCTATTCTGAGGTGACGATGCTGCGAGCGACGTCATGTGAACCGAAGGGTGGCCGGCACGGCTTGATCGATGA
>JBEVLH010000093.1:0-3761 GCA_040509255.1 Hyphomicrobium sp.
CCAAGTAGGGCCTTTTGTCCCGCTGCACTTAGCGGATGCGCTCGTTTGCGTCGTCGCAAGGATGTGTACGCCTCGCGATGAAAGCGCTATGGGAGTGCGTCTTTCGGCAAGACGTCACTTCCAGTCCTGCTAATGGAGTTCAAGACATGGCATCCTATAGGCACGCGGCGGCTGCCGCGCTTTTGACGGCTTTTGCCGCCTACCCTGTGTCCCGTGCATATGCCGAAGCTGACGCGGAAAGCATCGTCAACGGGCTCAACGCCGTGTTCGGCAAGCATGACGGCGTTCGCGCTGCGCACACCCACGGCCAGTGCGTCAAAGGCAACTTCGTCGCTTCGCCGGATGCAGCGGCGTTGACGAAAGCTCCCCACTTCAATTCCAAGACGCCGGTCGGCGTCATTGCCCGCTTCTCAATGGGCGGCGGCGATCCGAACGCCTCGAACGCCCAGAAGGACAATGTCCGCGGCCTCGCTATCCACTTCGACCTCGGCAAGGACAACACGACGGATCTCGTTATGATCTCGGCGCCGGTCTTTGTCGCGCGCGACCCTGATCAGTTCCTGAAGCTGCTGACGACGGTCGCGTCGCACGACAAGGCCAAGATCGGCGAATATTTTAAAGACAATCCGAATTCGACCCAGCAGGCGCAGTACCTCAACGCGCGGCCGGTGCCGGCGAGCTTCGCGACAGTCGACTATTTCGGCGTGCATTCCTTCACGTTTACGAACGCCGAAGGCAAGAAGCAGCTTTTCAAATACAAAGCCCTCCCGGTCGCGGGTGACGTCGGCATCTCGGACGACGAGGCGGCGAAGAAAGATCCGGACTTCTATCGTCCCGAGCTCAAGGACCGTCTCGCCAAGGGCCCGGTCCAGTTCACGCTGACGGCCGTCCTCGGCGAGGCCGGCGATCCGACCGACGATCCGACGGTTCGTTGGCCGGACGAAGATAAGCGCAAATCGGTGACGCTCGGCACGATCTCGATCACCGATTTCGAAGATGCCAAGTCGTGCGATGCAGGCTTCTTCGATCCGACCAACGTCGTCGACGGCGTCGATGGGCCGCCGAACGATAAAATTTTCCCGATGCGATCGCAGGCCTACGCGGTTTCGTTCTCGCGCCGGCAGACGCAGTAATCGATGTCGAGGCCGCAAGCCGCCTCGTCAACCGCATATTGCGCGTATGCCCTGGATGGCCGCTTCAAGGGCGGCCATCACGAGGGAGCGATGTCTTACTCATCACGCATCCTGGGGAAGGCCGGAGCTTGCGAGGCTGATAGATTCCTGTTGTTGGAATGGCGTACGAGCGGCGCACTTTGCGAAGACACGCGGCCCCAAATATAAAAAGCCCCGCCCGGGTTTTCCGGTGGCAGGGCTTCGATCAAAAAAAACAGGTGGTTCGAGCTAGTGGCGAGTCTCGCGCCGTAACCGCTCTATCTCATCCTTGAGTTTTAATTTCTCCTGCTTCCATCTGCGGACTTCGATATCGTCTGAGCCCGGGCTCACGATCGCTTGGTTGATCTTCTGTTCAAGCGTCCTATGCTTTTCTGCGAGTTCCGCCAGATGCGCGGTGATCGTCATCAGTTGCCTCCTATGGAGATTGCCGACATCGAAATCGTGCCACACGTTTCTCCCGATGTCCAACGCGACCTAAGTTTGCGCTTGAATGTTTGATTTTTGTTACGCTGCAACGCACAGCTGCGGCTATTAGCGATTCGTAAAATAAATTCAGACGATTAGACAAAACGCTCAGATCGCGCTTTTGACCTGTTGCCAGAATGGCGGCAATCACCCAAAAGGCAGCGGTTGAGCGGGCAGCGGCAAGGACACGTGATGGAGCGGCGCGACGAACGCGAGCTCAGGGAAGAGCTGGTGACCTTGCGTGGCGAGCATAGAAAGCTCGACAGCGAGATCGCAGCCCTTGAAGGAAACCCTTCGGCTGACCAACTTCTCATCAAGCGGCTGAAAAAGAAGAAGCTTGTCATCAAGGATCGCATCACGCAGATCGAGGACAGGTTGCTTCCCGACATAATCGCGTGAACGGTGTTTCGCGGGTCGCTGCTTTTGCGGTTCCGCGCGTTTAATTGTTCATGAGTTCGCCAGCACCCCCAGTCGATACATGGTTGTATCCGGTCGGATCCGGACTTTATTGCGAGCCGGGCGATTTTTATATCGATCCCGGGCGGGCGGTCGACCGTGCCGTCATCACGCACGGCCATAGCGATCACGCGCGCGCGGGGCACGGCGCCGTTCTGGCGACGGCGGAAACCATCGAGATCATGAAGGTGCGCTACGGCGACACTTGCGCGAGCAGCTTCCAGCCGCTGGCGCTCGGCGAAGAGATATCGATCAAGGGGGTGCGCGTTCGCCTCGTTCCGGCCGGGCACATTCTGGGTTCGGCGCAGGTCGTGATCGAATGGGCCGGGCGGCGGGCGGTGGTCTCTGGCGACTACAAGCGCGCGAGCGATCCGACGTGTGCGCCGTTCGAACTCGTTACCTGCGACGTGTTCGTCACCGAGGCGACGTTCGCGCTCCCGGTCTTCCGGCACGAAAAAGCGTCGCACGAAGCCGAAAAGCTGTTGGCCTCGCTGGCGGCCGAGCCCGATCGCACCCACCTCGTCGGCGCGTATAACCTCGGGAAGTGCCAGCGCATGATCCGGGTCGTGCGCGACGCCGGGTACGACAAGCCGATCTACCTGCATGGCGCGATGACGGCACTGACCGAGCTCTATAAAAACCTCGGCGTCGATCTCGGCGAGGTTCACGCCGTCTCCGAGACGGATCCCAAAGCCATGCGCGGCGGCATCGTGATGTGTCCGCCGTCGGCGCTCGGCGATCGCTGGTCGCGGCGCTTCGGCGATCCGGTCACGGCGTTCGCGAGCGGTTGGATGCGCGTTCGCGGCCGATCGCGGCAGCACGGCGTCGAGTTGCCGCTCGTCGTCTCCGATCACGTCGATTGGCCCGAACTCATCCAGACGGTGATCGAAACGGAAGCCGAAGAGATCTGGGTGACGCACGGGCGCGAAGACGCACTCGTCCATTATCTCGGCTCGATCGGGCGCAAAGCGCGGGCGCTGGCGCTGGTCGGCTATGGCGAGGAGGCCGAATAGCGATGCGCGCGTTCGCCCGCCTGCTGGACAGTCTCGTCTATACGCAAAGCCGCAATCGCAAGGTGGCGCTGCTCGGCCATTACTTCCGCACGGCGGCGGACCCGGATCGCGGCTGGGCGCTCGCGGCACTGACGGACGGCGTCGCTATCCGGCTGCCGCTTCGCCGGATGCTGAGCGACCTTGTCTCGCGCTTCATCGACCCGGTCCTCTATCGACTGTCGCGCGATTACGTGGGCGATACGGCAGAGACGGTGTCGCTGCTGTGGCCCGATGATCGCGTTGTCGTTCCTGATCGGCCGGTCGAAGCGAAAGTCGAAACGGGGCCACCGACAGCCCGGCAACTGCGGCTTGCGCTCGAGCCGCAAGTCATCGTCCTCGAGGAGACGCTCGACGCGAAGATCGGCGACAACTCCGGCGAACCGGCGGAGCTTTCGCTTGGCGCGGTCGTCGACGCGATGACGGACGGGACGACGGCCGAACGGACGGAGCGTCTCGGCCATCTGCTCGACCAACTCGATGCGACCGGCCGGTGGGCGCTTCTGAAGCTCATCGGCGGAGCGCCGCGCGTCGGAGTTTCGGCGCGACTGGCGCGCACCGCGCTCGCTGAAAGTTACGGCCGCGACGTATCAGAGATCGAAGAAATCTGGCACGCGCT
>JBEVLH010000094.1:0-4417 GCA_040509255.1 Hyphomicrobium sp.
TTGAATGGACCGACCTGACTTATCAGGAAATCATCGCGGGCAATTCGGGGATCTGGGTGTTCCCGCTGTCGGTGTTCCTCGTATTTCTGGTGCTCGCCGCACAGTACGAAAGCCTGGTCTTGCCGCTATCGATAATCCTGATCGTTCCGATGGGCTTGCTTGCAGCAATCACCGGCGTCTATCTCTCGCACGGCGACAATAATGTTTTCACGCAGATCGGTTTGATCGTGCTCGTCGGCTTGTCAGCAAAGAATGCCATTCTTATCGTTGAGTTTTCGCGCGAGCTTGAACTCGCCGGCCGCAATCCCGTTCAAGCGGCGGTCGAGGCGAGCAGGCTAAGGCTCCGGCCGATCCTCATGACGTCGATGGCGTTCATCATGGGTGTCGTTCCGCTCGTCACCTCGATCGGAGCGGGTGCGGAGATGCGGCGCGCAATGGGCGTCGCAGTGTTCTCGGGCATGATCGGCGTAACGATGTTCGGCATCTTCTTGACGCCGGTGTTCTACGTGATCCTGAGACGGCTCAGCGGCAACAGGCCTTTGAAGCATACGGGGGACGTTTCGGCTCCTGTTGCGGGCGCGCCCGGATCACACGGTCATTTCGCACCGACACCAGCCGAATAATCAACAGATCGAAAAGCAAAGCAAAGGAAAAAGAATATGAGCAGCTTGAAGGGCAAGGTCGCCATCGTAACCGGCGCCTCAAAAGGCATTGGAGCGCAAATTTCCCGCGCGCTCGCAGAAGCGGGCGCCTCCGTTGCGGTCAACTATGCGTCGAGCAAGGAAGGCGCCGATCGCGTCGTTGCCGACATCACGGGCAAGGGCGGGAAAGCCATCGCGGTCAAAGGCGATGTTGCGAAAGCAGCCGACATCAAGAGCATCTTCGCTGAAACGAAAAAGGTATTCGGCTCGCTCGATATCCTCGTCAATAACGCCGGCGTCTATGCGTTTCAGCCACTCGAAGCCGTCACGGAAAGTGAGTTCCATCGGCATTTCGACATCAACGTTCTAGGCACCATCCTTGCCGCGCAGGAAGCGCTCAAATACTTCGGGCCCGAGGGCGGCAGCATCATAAACCTCAGCTCCGTTGCCAGCCTGTCGTCCGTGCCAAACGCGGTGGTGTATTCGGCGACCAAGGGCGCCGTCGATGCGGTTACGCGCGTCCTCGCCACCGAGCTCGGACCGAAAAAAATTCGCGTGAACACGATCGCTCCCGGCGGCGTCGAGACGGAAGGCGTGCATACGCTTGGCGTCATCGGCTCCGATTTCGAGAAGCAGATGGTTGCCCAGACACCGCTTGGCCGATTGGGTCAGCCGGATGATATCGCGAAGGTCGCGGTTTTCCTTGCGTCCGATCAATCCTCGTGGATCACGGGCGAAAGGTTGACGGTTTCGGGCGGATTCCATTGACAACGGCATAGCCCCACTGCGATGCCGTGCCGGCGTATCAGCGCCCGCCTCAAGAGTCCGAAGATGACCACGATCATTCGCGTCGCCGAGCTATCAAAGACCTATGCCTCGGGCTTCACGGCCCTGAAGGACATCAATCTAGAGATCAGGCAGGGCGAGATTTTCGCGCTGCTTGGTCCGAATGGTGCGGGCAAGACCACGCTCATCGGCACGATCTGCGGGATCGTCAATCCGACGGCCGGCAAGATTACGGTGGACGGCAAGGACATTGCCGCCGACTATCGGGCCGTGCGCGCCATGATAGGTCTCGTGCCGCAGGAACTCGCGACCGACATGTTCGAGACGCCGTGGAACACAGTCACGTTCAGTCGTGGTCTTTTCGGCAAGCCGCGCAATCCGGCGCTGGTGGAAAAGGTCCTGCGGGACCTTTCGCTTTGGGACAAAAAAGACGCCCGTATCATGACGCTCTCGGGAGGCATGAAACGGCGACTGCTCATTGCGAAAGCGCTGGCGCATGAACCGCGCATTTTGTTTCTCGACGAGCCGACAGCCGGCGTCGACGTCGAGCTTCGGCGCGAGATGTGGGATGTCGTGCGGGAGATGCGCGCCAAGGGCGTTACGATCATCCTGACCACGCATTACATCGAAGAAGCAGAAGAAATGGCGGACCGCGTCGGCGTCATCGCCAAAGGCCGGATTGTCCTTGTCGAAGAAAAGAACGAGCTCATGCGCAAGCTCGGCAAAAAGCAACTGCTCTTGCAGCTTTCAGAGCCGCTCGGCGATATTCCTGCCGCGCTCGGAGAATACGGTCTGCAGTTCGGCGCCGACAAAGGCGAGCTGATTTACACCTACGACACGCGGGCGGAGCGAACTGGCATCACGGCGCTGCTGAACGACATGCGAAGTTCGGGGCTTTCATTCAAAGATCTATCGACGACGCAAAGCTCACTTGAAGACATTTTCGTCGATCTCGTCAGGGAAAAACGATGAATATCGAAGCGGTCCGGGCCATCTATTCCTTCGAGATGTCGCGGTGGGGGCGGACCCTCATGCAGAGCATCGTTTCGCCCGTGCTCTCGACCTGCCTTTACTTCATCGTCTTCGGTTCGGCGATCGGCTCGCGTATTTCGCAGGTGGACGGCGTCGACTATGGGGCGTTTATCGTTCCCGGTCTCGTGATGATGCTGCTGTTGACGCAAAGCACTCTCAACGCGTCCTTTGGCATCTACTTCCCGCGTTTCACAGGGACAATTTACGAGCATCTTTCGGCGCCGGTATCGCCGTTCGAGATCGTGCTCGGCTATGTCGGAGCGGCGGCGACGAAATCAGTGATCCTAGGATTGCTCGTACTCGTGACGGCAAGTTTCTTCGTATCGCTGCGCATCGCACATCCCATCTGGATGCTGTTGTTTCTGGTCCTGACAGCGATCACGTTCAGCATGCTCGGTTTCATCATCGGCATTTGGGCCGACGGTTTTGAGAAGCTGCAGATCATTCCGCTGCTCATCATCACGCCGCTGACGTTCCTTGGCGGCACGTTCTATTCGGTGAAGATGTTGCCGCCGCTCTGGCAGACCGTTACCCTGTTCAACCCGGTCGTCTACCTGATCAGCGGATTCCGTTGGAGCTTTTTCGAAATCTCCGACGTGAATGTCGGCACGAGCCTGCTGATGACCTTCGTCTTCCTGGTGGTGTGCATGGCGATCGTATGGTGGATCTTCCGGACGGGCTATCGCCTCAAGGCGTGACGTCGGCGATCAGCCTTTCAGGTACCAGCCCCACGGGTCGCTGCTCAGGTATTTGGTGATCTGCTTGGGCTCCAAGAAGTTGTTGAGGCCCCAGGTCCCGAGTTCCCGGCCAATGCCGCTTTTCTTGACTCCGCCCCATGGCGGCTCGAGGAAATTCGGCTGCGAGCAGTTGATCCAGACGATGCCGGCTTCGAAGGTGTCGGCGATGCGTTCGGCGCGGGCATGATCGCCCGACATGACCGCGGCGGCGAGTCCGAATTCACTGTTGTTGGCAAGCGTCACAGCTTCATCTTCGGTCGCGAACGTCGAAACTGCGAGGACGGGTCCGAAAATTTCCTCGTTCCAGATACGCGCCGCCGCCGGCACGTCGGCGAAAATCGTCGGCTCAAGGAAATATCCGTCGTTGAGATGCGACGGACGCGCGCCGCCGGTGACGAGGGTCGCCTCCTCCTTGCCGACATCGATGTAGCGCAGCACCTTGTCATACTGCGTCTTGCTGACGAGCGGCCCTAGGAGCGTGCCTGGCGCCATGCCATCGCCGATGGTGATTTTCTTGGCTTCCTCGGAAAGTCGATCGATCAGCTTCGGCGCGATGCCCTTCTCGACGATCAGGCGTGATGTGGCGCTGCAGACCTGCCCCTGGTTCCAGAAGATGCCAAACATCACCCATTCGACGGTCTGCTCGATGTCGGCATCATCGAAAACGACGATCGGCGACTTGCCACCGAGTTCAAGACTGATGCTCTTGACGTCTCGCACGGCTGCGGACGCGACCGCAATTCCGGTTGGAACCGAGCCCGTGAACGCCAGCTTTCGGACGTCGGGATGGGCGGCAAGGCGTGCGCCCGCGGTTGCGCCATAACCGGTGACGACATTCAAGACGCCGTTAGGCAATCCGACCTCGGCGGCGATGCGGCCGAGTTCCAATGCCGTCAGCGGAGTAAATTCGGAAGGCTTCAAGACGACAGCGCAACCGGCGGCGATCGCGGGCGCAACCTTCCATGCCGCCATCAGGAGTGGGTAGTTCCAGGGGACGATGAGGCCTGCGACCCCGACGGGCATGTATTTGACGCGCGATTGAAAGCGGTCGTCCGGCACGCCGATGATCTCGCCCTGTCGGGCGTCCAACTCTTCGGCATAGGTCGCGTAGAGATTGAAGCAGTAAGCGGCGTCGCCGACGTCCCAAAGCGCTTCGGGAAGCGGCTTGCCGTTGTCGCGGACTTCGATTTCGGCAATCGCCTGCTTCTGTTCTTCGATTTT
>JBEVLH010000095.1:0-2591 GCA_040509255.1 Hyphomicrobium sp.
CCGACGAACGTCCGCCGCCCGACAGCTTTTCATTGGCGCCGCGCAGCGACGAGAAGTTCGAGCCCGTACCCGAGCCGTATTTAAAGAGACGCGCCTCACGCACCCACAGGTCCATGATGCCGCCCTCGTTGACGAGGTCGTCGGCAACCGACTGGATGAAGCAGGCATGCGGCTGCGGATGCTCATAGGCCGACGCCGAATGAACGAGTTCTCCGGTCTGATAGTCCACGTACATATGGCCCTGGCCAGGACCGTCGATGCCGTAGGCCCAATGCAGGCCGGTGTTGAACCACTGCGGCGAGTTTGGCGCGGCCATCTGCATTGCCAGCATGTAGCGAAGTTCGTCGAAGAACGCCTGCGCATCGTCTTCGGAAGAGAAGTAGCCGCCCTTCCAGCCCCAGTACGTCCAGGTCCCGGCGAGCCGGTCGAAAACCTGCCGCGCGTCGGTCTCGCCGCCGAAACGCTCGTTCTCGGGGAGTTCGGCAAGAGCGGCGTCATCCGGGGTAGAGCGCCAGAGCCACGAGGGAACCTGCGTTTCTTCGCACCGCCTCAGGCGGCGCGCGACGCCGGCCTTGCGGAAGTATTTCTGCGCCAGAATGTCGGCTGCGACCTGGCTGAACTGCTCGGGAACGTCGAAGCCATCGAGACGGAAAACGATCGAACCGTTGGGGTTCTTGATTTCGGACGTCGCACGCCGGAACGGGATTGAGGCATAAGGAGAAAGGCCGGCTTTCGTGAAACGTCGCGTGATCTTCATGTCGAAGTGCCCCCGAATTGCGCGGCAGACGGACCCCGTCCGCAAGCCGTATGAGATTGGATCGCCCCGCATCGGCCCTGTTTCCGATGCTCCGGCGGATGGCAACGCGATACAGACGCACGTTAGGAACTGGTATTCCGCGCGCACTTCCCCGCGCCAGCGACGGCGGTCAATGACCGCAATCCGCCGGCGTCATGCCGACCACACGTGATTGATGGCGACGAGGTGTTCGTGCGCTACGCGACGCTAGTCTCGGCAACGGCGCGATCCACAACTGTCCCTCGGATCGTCACACGTTTGCCAGTCATCCAATCCTGACTGAGTCGACTCGGTCTTCCTAGTCAAAAATGGCAGATATTGTGGTGGCAGGGGCAACTGACACTAGATCTAGTAGTGTGGGCAACTTTCAGCGGGAGAGCGAATTTGAGCCGGATTTGCTTGATTTTCCCGGCGCCGGGACCGCCGCCGGCGATGTGGAGGACGCTGTATACTCCATCCAGACGCCCGCTTTCGACCAAGCTTAGTGCGATTCCGTCCCAGGCCTGTTGCCTGCCTGCATCTGCTCCCTGATGTCTGGACATCGGCGCCAAAGAACAGCTAATTCGTCGACAGGACGGCGGCAAAGGATGACAGACGTGGGCGTGTTCAGCGAGATCTTCTCCTGGTGGGGCGGCAACACCTGGGGCACGCGCTTTTTTACATGGCGCAAGGGCAAGCTCGTCGGCGAAGACCAGTTCGGCAATCGCTATTTCGTCCAGAGGACGGGCGTCGGTCCGTTGGGCGTGCCGGCGCGCTGGGTCATCTATCCGAAGCTGTCCGAAGCAAGCCAGGTGCCGCCCGACTGGCACGGCTGGCTGCACTATACTGTGGACACCTTGCCGACCGACGAGCGTTACCATCCGCGCCCCTGGCAAAAGCCGCATCAGATGAACCTCACCGGCACCGCCCGCGCCTATCGTCCGAAGGGCTCGATCCTCGGCAAGGGCGAACGCGCCAAGTCATCCAGCGACTACAAGGCCTGGAAGCCGAATTAACATTGGCCGAACGAAAAATTGCCGGCTTTCGTAGGCAATGCGGCGAGGCGCCGGTGCGCGCCCGTGGTGGATTGGATTTGCAATTGAGACAGCCGTCGTTTCAGGTTTTCATGCGCCGCGCGAGAGGCGGCCGCCGCCTGATGACGTTCACATCCGCTGCGCTGATCTCGTTTGCAGTGGGCGCGCTGGTCGCACCCGCCAACGCTGATCGCATCGAAAATCAGGTCGCCGTCTTCTCCGCGCTCGACAAGGTGACGGCACGGATCTCGAAGATCGAAATTCCGCTCAACGAAACGAAAATCTTCGGTGCTTTGAAGATCACGCCGCGCGCCTGCTATTCGCGTCCGCCGACCGACGAGCCGAAGACGACGACGTTCGTCGAAATCGACGAGACGCAGATGGACGGTTCGGAAAAACGTATCTTCACCGGCTGGATGTTCGCGGAAAGCCCCGGCATTTACGGGCTCGAACACCCGACTTACGACGTCTGGCTGACGGAATGCGAAAAGCCGAGCCGCACGATCGCCGAGCAGGATCCCAACGCCGGCACGGTTGCTCCGCCCGACGCTACGGGAGCGGCCGGTGCCCAAACCGCGCCCGACAACGCGCAGGCTCCTGCCGACCAGATCCCGCCCGACCAGGACTTCCGCCGCCGCGTTAGGCGCTAAGCGGTCGCCAACCAGATCTCTGAACTACTCCGCCAGCAGCTTCGCTACCTTCGGCGCGAAGTACGTCAGGACGCCTGATGCGCCGGCGCGCTTGAACGCCAGCAGGCTCTCGACCATGGTCTTGTCGGCATC
>JBEVLH010000096.1:0-5537 GCA_040509255.1 Hyphomicrobium sp.
CGCTATTGGAGCGAGTTGGTTCACCCCGGCGCCGACAGTAAAATCTACAAAAACAACGCCGGGCAGTTCCGCGCCGAGATCAACGAGCGTCTCGCCAGCCCCCTCTACCCGCTGGCGTTTGCGTTCATAATCATCGCATTCGTTGGGCAAGCGCGCTCGACCCGGTCGAGCCGGATGCAGACCCTGGTGCTTACGTTCCTATTCGCGGCTGGTTGCCGAATGGTCGGGTTAGCGCTCAATAGCGCCGTCGCGCGCAATCCCGCGATGCTGTTCGCGCTTTATGGGGTTCCTGTCGGCGCTGTGATCGTCTCGATGATCGTGATCAGGCGAGCCAAGCAGCAACGACGTCCATCGCGACTTGCGGAAACCATTGTCGATTTCTTTTCCTCGGCCGTGGCGGGCGTGAGCCGGCTCGTTTTGCCGCGTCGGAAGTTGGCGTCATGACCCATTCTTTCACGCTCTCGCGCTACATCGCCAAGCTTTTCGTCGTTTCGATATGCTCGACCCTCGCGGTCTGCGCGCTGCTGATCTTCATGATCGATTTCGTCGAGTTGCTTCGCCAATCAAGTAAGTTCGGCAACGTTCCCGTCGGCACGCTCCTGTTCATTGCCATGTTGCGGCTCGGAGCCTATGTCGAGTTCCTTATCGGATTTGCGGTCCTGGTCGGCGCCCTCAGCACCCTGCTCTACCTCAACCGCAAGAGCGAACTTGCCGTTATGCGCGCCGGTGGGATGTCGGTCTGGCAGTTCCTGGCGCCCGGGCTGTTTGTCGGCATCGTCGTCGGGTTGCTCGGCGTGACCGTCTACAACCCGCTCGCATCGCGCGGGCGAGCCAAATCTGAACAAGTGTTCGCCAAGGCCTTCGGCAATGATACCAACCTGTTGCGCGCCCAGGGTGGCGGCTCATGGATTCGTCAGAACGGCGTCGACGGGGAATCGGTCCTGGGAGCGGCGGCCGCCTCGAATCGTGGCCTGACTCTCACTGGGGTGATGATCCTCGCTTATGATCGAGAAGGCCATTTCTCCGAGCGCCTGGATGCCGGCCAGGCCCAGCTCAAGGACGGCTATTGGGAGCTCAAGGACGCCTGGGTTTCACGGCTTGGCCAGCAGCCGGAAAAATTCGATCGGTACCTTGTATCGACCTACCTCACGCCCGACCGTGTCCAGGAGGCTCTCGGAACGGTCTTCTCAGTGTCTTTCTGGGATCTTCCAGAACTCATCGATGCCGCTGATAAGGCTAAACTTTCGACGGAAAGATTGCGTGTGCAGTATCAGTCCCTTCTCGTCCGTCCTTTGCTCTGTCTGGCGATGGTCCTTTTGGCAGCAACTGTGTCATTGCGGTCATTCCGCTCTGGGGGCATCCAGACTATGGTTACGACCGGGATGATCGGTGGGGTGAGTTTCTTCTTGTTCTCGGAAATTGCGAGACAAATTGGCATCGCGGGACTGGCACCAGCGTGGGTCGCTGCGTGGGTGCCTGTCGCGCTGGTTCTGATCGTCTCAACGACGGTGCTGTTGCACCAGGAGGACGGCTGAGTGATGCGTGAAGCGCGGATACCGCAAGAGGGTTGCGGGCCGTCTCACGAGGGTTCTCGCTACCGGAAGGTAGGCGGGATCGCTCGTGCGCTTCTTTGCGTCCTGATGTTCGCGATCGTCACGGTCATTTCCGTCGACCGCGCCAGCGCCCAAACCTACGATTCGCAGACCTCCGATCCCGGCGGCAGCATTTCCGGCAGCGCGGGCAGCTCGACACTCGGCAAAAAGAAAGCCAACAAATCGTCGTTCGGTGCAGCCAATTCCCCGAGCGCCATTTTCGGCAAGATCAACACCAACCTCGACCGCGCGCAGCCGTTGCGCCTGCAGGGCGATCAGCTGATCTATGACAAGTCCGGCGATCGCGTGATCTCGCGTGGCAATGTCGAGATTTTCTACAATAACTTCATCCTCACCGCCGATGAGGTCGTGTACGACCAGAGCGCCGGAACGCTCACGGCCATCGGCAACGTCACCCTCAAGGAGCCACAAGGCAACATCGTCCACGCCGATCGCTACACCCTCACCGACGATTTCCGCGACGGTTTCGTGCAGGCACTCTCGATCACTTCGAAGGATCAGTCCCACATCTCCGCCGACCGCGCGACCCGGCGCGAAGGCAACGTTACCGAATTCCAGAATGGCCGGTTCACGCCCTGCCAAAGCGACGGCAACACGCCACCGCTCTGGTGCATCAGCGCGACGAAGATTATCCACGATCAGAGTGCGGCGACCCTGACTTATCAGGACGCCTATTTCCAGATTTACGGCCAGCCGATCTTCTACCTGCCCTACTTCCAATCACCCGACCCGACCGTGAAGCGGAAGTCGGGTTTTCTGACGCCTGATTACGGCCACTCATCGACCCTCGGCTACATCACCGGCATCCCGTACTTTTTCAACTTGGCGCCGAACTACGACGTCACGGTCGAACCGATCTACATGAGCGATCAGGGTCTTTTCCTGAAAGGCGAATGGCGCCAGCGGCTAGCCAATGGTGAATACAACGTCCGCCTTGCGGGTATCGATCAGAACGCAAACGATCTTCCCGGCGGCAGAAATCAAGTCGGCAACGCTGAACTCGATGGTTTCCGCGGCAGCGTCGAGACCCACGGCAAGTTCTCGTTGTCGAGCTGGTGGCAGTTCGGCTGGGACGCGATCGCCGAGAGCGACGACCAGTTCCGCCGTTTCTATAAGCTCGACAGCCTTCTCGTCACCGACCGCGTCAACCAGATCTACCTGACCGGCCAGTCGGACCGGAACTATTTCAGCGCCAAGCTCTATCAATTTGGCGGCCTGCTGACGAACGACACGCCACAGACCGAAAGCTATACCCATCCGATCATCGACTACAATTACGTCTTCAAGGATCCGGTCGTCGGCGGCGAGCTCAAATGGAACACGAATATCCTGAGCTTCACGCGGGCCGACGGAACGCTCGTCGATCCCCTTACCGGTCGCCAAAAAGACCAGAACATCAATCGCATCGTAAGCGAACTGAAGTGGCGTCGGAGATTCACCGACGCCATCGGGATCAGTTACACGCCATTCGCCGACGTTCGCGGCGACGTCTATCAGTTTGATAACGTTGCCGACCCGACGAGCGTCGTCCTGAACCCAGCGGGAACGGCCGTCGAGTCGTTGTCCCGCTTCTCCGATTCTGAGACGCGCGGAATCGTCGACGGCGGTGCGACGGTGTCTTATCCCTGGGCGGCAAACGCCGGAGGCGCCACCCACATCATCGAGCCGATTGGGCAGATCGTGGCACACCAGGAATCGATCCCGCAGCGCCGTCTGCCCGACGAAGACGCCCAGAGCCTTGTCTTCGACGATACCAACCTATTTTCGACCTCGAAGTTCTCGGGCTACGATCGCATTGAGACCGGCACACGCGTCAACGCCGGCGTGCAGTATACTTTCCAGTCGAACGACGGCGGATATGCGCGCTTCCTCGCCGGTGAGAGCTATCACCTCTCCGGCGACAACATCTACCTGAACCCGGGCCGCAACGCCGACGGCAACTACGTCTTCAACCCGTATAACGGCCTGCAGACCGACCGCTCGGACTATGTGCTTGGCGCCTACTTCGCTCCGCTGAGCAACTTCCGCATCATTTCGCAAAGCCGCTTCGACGAATCGTCATTCGCCCTCAAGCGGCAGGATGCTTCGGCGATCGCAAGCTATGGTCCATTGTCCGTGCAGGGCGGCTATTCCTACGATGCTGACGCGCTATTTACCGATCCCGACAGTCCCGAGACGATCGCCACCCTCTCGCGCGAAGAAGAGCTTCTCGCGGCCGCCACCTTGCAGCTCACCAATCACTGGAGCGTCGGCGGCTCCGCGCGCTATAACCTGGAAGAAGACAATTTCCGTTACAGCAGCGTGAACGTCAAATACGCCGACGACTGCTTCGTGCTGACGGCTTCTTATATCCAGTCGAACTACTCGGATGAATCGATTGAGCCGGACCAAACGGTCATGCTGCGCTTCGAGTTCAAGCACCTCGGCGACTTCGCCGCCACGAGTGGGAATCTCGACTTCAACCCCGGCGGCGACCAGCGTACGAACTGATCTCGGCGGAAGGCTCAGCTCTGCTCGAAATCTGAGCGGAAACCGGATTTTGGCCACTCTTCATGTGGATAAGGCCGTTTCTTCGGACGGGGCGGAGGTATCCTGGTGCCGCGCCGAATCGGGAATATGGGTGTCGTCACCGCATGCCGTTTGAACGGAGCCGTAAATCGCAGGTCGCTCATGCCGTCGTGAGCCTGGCGCTAGCCGTCGTCGCCACGACCGCCGCGTCACGGGAGGCTGGCGCTCAGAGCGGCACTGTGGCTGTCACCGGCGATGGCACCACATCCGCGTTAAAGCCCTCCGTCGGCGATACGATCACGGATGACGGGGCCGCGCGGAAGGGCAAAGTCCGGAAAAGCAAAGCCCGCGCCGCAGATACGGCGACCGCCGAACCCGTCGCCCATGATCTCGGGCCGCCGACCACCGAGCAGCGCGCCATCGCGGTCCTCGTCAACGATGAGCCGATCACGGGATACGAGATCGATCAGCGCGCCATGATGCTGAGCGGCACCAACGTCCAGGCCCAGGCGAAAGCCAACTTCGAGGCGATCGTCAAGAATCCCAAGACAGGCGAACGTCTGCGCGAGATCCTTCAAGAGACGGCGCGCGCCAATCAGGGCAAATCGCGCGACGAAGTCATCGCGATCTTCGAGCGTCGCAAGAAGGAATTCGGCATAAGCTTGCAGCGTCGCGCCTTCGATACCGCGCGTGCGTCTGCACTTCCGGCCATGAAAAAGCAGGCCGTCGAGGAGCTCATCGACGATCGGCTCAAAACCCAGGAAGCGAAAAAGCAAAGCGTGACGATCGAAGATGCCGATGTCGATCGCATCATCAAAGGCATCGCCGAACGCAACAAGATGACGCTCGACCAATTCCAGAAGCAGGTCGGCGGCAGTCTCGAGCCCCTTCAAGGCCGAATTCGCGCCACGTTGGCTTGGAACGAGGTTGTGCGCAAAAAATTTGGCCCCCTCATCAACATCAACAATAAGGACGTCGATAAGTTCGTCGCAACTGCCTCCACCACGGCCAGCGACGACGTCCAGCTGCAGGTCCAGCGGGTCCGCATCGCCATGCCCGCCAAAATCGAAGAACAGGGCGTCGCTGCTCGCATTCAGGAAGCCGACAAAATCCGCCAAAGGTTCAAGGGTTGCCCGACGACGGCAGAGGCAGCAACGGGTGTCGCGGGCGCCCGCTTTGAAGACCTCGGCAGGAAAACGCCATCGACAATACCCGAGCCGACACGCACTCTCCTGCTGAATGCGGCGGACGGTGAAATGCTGCCGCCTACCCTTAACGACGGGGCCATCGAGTTGTGGGTCGTATGCGGACGCACGGTCGTGAAGGCCAGCGAAGCCCAGCGCAATCAGGCCGAGGGCGAACTCAAGCAGAAGGAGTTCGAGCTGATGGCCAAGCGTTATCTCAAGGATCTGCGCG
>JBEVLH010000097.1:0-7129 GCA_040509255.1 Hyphomicrobium sp.
CCGTGAGTTCCAACAACTGGAACAAGACATCACCGATAACGGCGGGACGATAGATGCTGCATTGCACACGGACAATCGTAGAATTGCCGTTACAAGGCGCGAATAATCACAAGTTATTTCAGAATTTTGCCGACGGACGTTGAAACCATTTCTCTGATCTTCAGCACCCGCGCGGGTGTGTGCATCGTCCGCTCCCGGCCCGCCATTGTCCTCATTTGCGGTGCGACCGGCTTGCACCACTGGCCGGATTATCGCGGCGCGAACAGGATTCTTAATTTGCGCACGAAAAGGACGTATGCGCCTCATCTCGCCCGCAGCCTGTGATTGTGGCCCTTTTTATGTGTGGCGTGTAGATGCGATTCTTACTGTTGGCATTTCTGCCTTTGCTTGCGGGCTGCGTCTGCGATCCGCCTGCGGAGCAATTGGCCTCTCACAAGCCTCGCGTCTCGCGGAAAATCGCGGTGGCACAGCCGGTGCAGCCGGCCCTCATCCAGCAAACTCGACGGCCGTCCGCGACGACCGTGCTCAGGACAATGCGGATCAAGAGATGTGATTGCCCCCAAGACTTCGATCCAAAAATATGCGGCAAGCGAAGCGCCTACACGTCCTGGGCGCCCGACTGCCCTGCCCCGGACGGCGCGACCGGGACGACGCCGACATCGTTCACAGGTTCAAAGCCGTCTTCAGAGCCTCCGCGGCCTCATTAAGCCGGGCGGGATCCGAGCAGCGCAAAACCAGATCGACGGCAGGATGGCCGTTGCGCACATGCGGATAGCTTCCCATCGCGACGTCGGCATAGCGACGCTGGTGAGCGGAGAAGAGATCGGCGACCTCGCTCTCCGGGCGATCGACCGGCACAGTCAGGGAAAATAACTTCGCGCCGGTTTCAAGATGTGGCGCCACGCTTTGAAACATCGCCTGCATGATGCTGGGGACACCGGCCATGACAATCACATTGTCGATGCGAAAGCCCGGCGCGGCCGAAACCGGATTTTCAATCAAGTCCGCGCCCATCGGCAGGCGCGCCATCCGCAGCCGCGCCGGCGTCACGTCTAGATTTCTGCCGCCATAGTAGTCGCGTAGAATTTTCTCGGCGCGGGCATCGATGCCGACCGATACTCCGAACGCTCTGCCGATGCTGTCGGCGGTGATGTCGTCGTGGGTCGGTCCGATACCGCCGGTCGTGAAGACATAGTCATAGCGGGTGCGCAGTGCGTTTACGGCCGCAACGATCTCGCTTTCCTCATCGGGCACGACGCGAACCTCCTGCAGCCGAATGCCGATGGCCGTCAGCTGCTCGGCGATGAAGCCGATGTTCTGGTCCTTCGTTCGGCCGGAAAGAATTTCGTCGCCGATGACAAGCACTGCTGCCGTCACGATCCGTTCGTCGCCCAAGGGTTCACTCACAATCATTCGATATGGCGCCGGTCATAGCACCGCCGGCGGGGCGGGGAAAATACTTGCGGCGCGGCGGGGAACGCCGATATGCCGACCCGATGAAATTAGAACCCGCCCTCACCCCCGGCATTCTCATCCAGCGCTACAAGCGCTTCCTGGCAGACGTCACGATCGCGGGCGGCGTGACGATCACGGCCAGCTGCCCGAATACCGGCTCGATGCTTGGGTTGACGACGCCCGGATCGAAAGTCTGGCTGTCCGAAAGCGACAGCCCGACGCGGAAGTACCGGTACACCTGGGAGATGATCGAAGCCGATCTCGGGGTTGGGCCGCACTTCGTCGGCATCAATACCGGCCGTCCGAATGCGCTGGTCGCGGAAGGCATCCGGAGCGGCGTTCTTCCCGAGCTTGCCGATTATTCGACGCTGCGCCGGGAGGTCAAATACGGTCTCAATAGCCGGATCGACATGCTTCTATCGGGCGGACGCGACGGGCGGGATTGCTACGTCGAGGTGAAGAATGTGCACCTCATGCGGGACAGCGGGGTCGCAGAATTTCCCGACTGCAAAACCGAACGCGGCGCCAAGCACTTGCGCGAACTGGCAAGCATGGTCGCGCAAGGCCATCGCGCCGTCATGGTTTTCCTTGTGCAGCGCAGCGATGCCGGGCGATTCAAAATCAGCGGTGATCTCGATCCGGCATATGCGGAAGCCTTTCGCACTGCAGCGGAGTTGGGCGTTGAAATGCTTTGCTACAGATGCCAACTCAACCCCCACGAAATCGCAATTGAGAAACGCATCGAGATTGCCGATCATTAATGCGAAGACCGGTCAACGGCTGAAACAGACAAGAGAGAGGCAACGTACTCTCCGGCATACGGCGTTTAGGGCGCCGACAGGAAACGAACCAAGGTGACGACTTATGTATTCACGTCGCGATTTTTCGAGATTGGGTCTGGCTCTGGCGGGTGGTGCCGCCGCGCTCAAAGGAACATCGGGCATCGCCGCCGAGGCGGATGCGAAAAAGTTTGAAATTACCAAGTCCGATGCCGAGTGGCGCAAGGAGCTGACGCCGGAGCAGTACAACGTCCTGCGCAAGGAAGGCACCGAACGGGCCGGGACGTCGCCGCTCGATGCCAATGATGCGTCAGGGACGTATCTGTGCGCCGGATGCCAGCTTGCACTCTTTTCGTCGGCCACGAAGTTTCACAGCGGAACAGGCTGGCCGAGCTTCTGGAAGCCGCTGGATAATGCGGTCGAGACCACCACCGACAACAGCTTCTTCATGACGCGCACGGAAGTTCATTGCCGGCGTTGCGGCGGGCATCTTGGCCACGTTTTCGAGGATGGTCCGAAGCCGACGGGTCTGCGCTATTGCATGAATGGCGTGGCGCTAAAGTTCGTCCCGCAGACGGCGTAAGAAGCCATCAACACCGAAGCCATCAAGCCCTCTGAGCAATAGACTTAATGTTGCTCGGAGCGATCAAGGCGGTGGCTTCGCTCGCCGGCATCGGCCGCCCGAGCAGGTAACCCTGCCCATATCCGACGTGGAGCGCGCGCAGGCGGTCGAGTTGCTCGTCGGTCTCGATGCCTTCGGCGACGACGGAGCAATTCAAGTTCTTCGCCAGCTGCGTGACCGAGCGCACGATCAGATCGCTTTCGCGCGACCGTCCGAGCTGGCTGACGAACAGACGATCGATTTTGATGCGATCGAGCGGGAAGCTGACGAGATAGCTCAGCGACGAATATCCGGTGCCGAAGTCGTCGAGCGCGATCGAGACGCCGAGCTGCTTCAACCGACGGAGCTGGTCGCGCGTGGCAGGATCGTTTTCAAGCAAGCTCGTTTCCGTGATCTCGATCTCGAGCCTGCTTGCGTCGATGCCGGATGCTGCCAGGGCACGCTCGACGCGGAGCGCAACGTCTTCCGTTGCGATCTGCAGCGGCGAGAGGTTGATACCGACGGTAATACCGGACGGCCACTTGGCTGCCTGGGTGCAGGCCTCCTCGATCACCCAAGCGCCGATTTCGTTGGCGATGCCGATGTCGTCGGCGACACTGAGGAATTGAGCGGGCGGCAAAAGCCCGCGCTCGGGATGACGCCAGCGAAGCAAGCATTCAAACCCGGTGACGGTGTTCTTCAAGAGCTTGCGGATTGGCTGATAGTGCAGCTCGAGTTCGTTCTTGATCAAGGCCATGCGCAAGCCGAGTTCGACGGCCTGGCGTTCTTCGGCGGAGCGCAGCATATCGGCTTCGAAGATGCGGTGAGAATTGCGACCCGCCGACTTGCTCGCGTACATCGCAAGATCGGCTTGCTGCAACAGCATATCGCCAGCTGCATCGCTTTCGGCGGCAAGAGCGACGCCGACGCAGGCTCCGATTTGAACGCGCTGGCCTTCGAGAAAGAAGGGCTCGCTCAGAACTGCAACGAGCCGCCGCGCCAAAGCGCTTGCAGTCGCACGGCCGGGAATATTCTGGGCGACGACCGCGAATTCATCACCGCCGAGGCGGGCGACGAGATCGGCGTCCCGGAGGGTCTTTGTGATACGCGCCGCAGCGATCCGAAGCACGGTATCGCCCGCGGCATGGCCGAGGGCGTCGTTCACGCCCTTGAAGCGATCGAGATCGATATAGAAGACGCCGTATTCCGCCGACTGGATTCGATCCTCGGCCAGCCTGTTGAGCCGGGCCGTGAATGCGCGGCGATTGGCGACGCCGGTCAGGCCGTCGGTCATGGCCGCGCGTTCGGTTTCCTCGCGCGCCCCGACCAGTTCGGCGACGGTGTCCCTGAGCTTATCGACCGCTTCCAGGCGCTCCGCGAAAATTCGGGCGTTTGCCGAGATGAGGCCGACCAGAAAGGCAAAAAAGCTCAGGGCGAGCAGACCAAGAATAAGATGCGTGCCCAAGGGCAGAAACAGGCACTTGACGGCAAGCGGGAGGAGAATGGTGGCGGCGTAGACGACAGCTGCGGCGGGCACGGGGGCGAGCAGCACGCTTCCGCTGGCCGCCATGCCAATGACCAGGGCGATAAGGATGACTTCGCTATCGCCGACGGTACCGGCGAACGCTGTCCCGAGTATGCACCATGGCAGGCCAAGAAGAAAACTGAACACCATGGCGTTGCGCGCCGACCGATGGACTGGAATTTTATCATTCGTCCTGCGCGCAAAACGACGGGCGCGGAACGAACGCAGCCCCCTGTAGACGCTGAGCGCCAGCGCGAGCGTGCTCCAGGTGGCAAGTTCCACTGCCGGGATCGAGGCGCGAAAGGCAAAGGTCGCCAGAATGACATTGATGGCGTATCCCGCCATCGCCGCGGGCGTGGCCCGGGCAATACTGGCTAGCTGATCTCGGTGGACGGCGGACCAATCCCATCCGCCGTAGTATCTCGACGCTGTCACGCACTTGCCTCGAAGAACTCGGGAGAGGCGAAATACTAAGCGTTCAGCTGTTAATGATCCGATTGCAGGCGCGAGAGATTTTTTTCATGAGTTGCAGATCGGCCCCAAGAGCGTGGTCGGCCGAAAAGTCTTATTTTTCAAGCCGCGACCCCCGGTCGACCCCTTATGCTTATCTCATTTATAATTAACTGGCTCTCCTCATCCTTTCGAATTGTTTCGCGATTGGAGAGGCGGGCACGTTTAAACCGACAGGCGCCGGTATGCCGAACGTTCCTCAGTACGCGGCGCGGCGCTTGCCGGGCCAACGGATTTTGCAGGCCGGTGCGTTTTCATACCGGGTGTATGGGACCGAACCTCCGTACCTCGCGACGCGAGGGCGAAGGGATTCCGGCGAAAGCTGAAAAGAGACACTATGGCGCTGATGCGTTGGGTTTCTACTGTCGTCGTTATCGGAGCGATAGCGGGCGGCGTCTATTACACGATGCACAGCGCCGCGGCGCCGGACGGTGCGGGGCAAGACCGTCGTGGCCGAAACGGCGGCCTTGGGGGGCCGGTCGCGGTGGTCGCCAAGCCGGCTGAGACGGCAGACGTTCCGGTTTATCTCGAAGGCGTCGGATCGGTCAAAGCGCTGAATACCGCGACGGTGCGCGCGCAGGTGGACGGCCGGCTTCTCAGCGTCAATTTCAAGGAAGTCCAGGACGTCAAGAAGGGCGACCTGTTGGCCAAGATCGATCCGGTGACCTATCAGGCGCAACTTGACCAGGCGATCGCCAAGAAGGCCCTCGACGAAGCCCTGCTCGCCAACACCAAGCACGATCTGGAGCGTTTCCAGAAGGTCGGTACGCTCGCCATCTCGCAGCAGCAGATCGACACGCAGGTGGCGCTGATCAAGCAGCAAGAGGCCCAGGTGAAGTCGGACGTCGCGGCGATCGAGAACGCGCAAGCGATCCTCGGCTACACCACGATCGTTTCGCCGTTCAACGGCCGCACCGGTATCCGGCTGGTGGATCAGGGCAACCTCGTGCACGCCGGAGATGCGGGCGGCATCGTTGTCATCACCGAAGTGCAGCCGATCACCGCGGTCTTTACGCTGCCGCAGCAGGAGTTGCCGACGCTGACCAAGGCGATCCTCGGCGGTGCGCTGACGGCCTATGCGCTTTCGACGGACGGCCAGTCCGAACTCGATACCGGCTCGCTCACCGTCATCGATAACCAGGTCGACCAGCAGACCGGTACGATCAAGCTCAAAGCAGAGTTCCCGAACGACAAGCGACAGCTTTGGCCGGGCCAATTCGTCAACGTGCGACTGCTCGTCGATACGCTCAAGGGCGTGACGGTGGTGGCGACGGAGGCTATCCAGCGCGGGCCGGACGGCACGTATGTGTTCGTCGTCAACGCCGACAACACGGTCGCGATGCGACCAGTCAAGATTTCGCGGCAGGACGAAAAATATGCCGTCATTGCCGACGGCGTCACGCCCGGAGAGAAGCTCGTGACCAGCGGCTTCTCGCGCCTCAAGGACGGTTCGAGCGTGTCCGTCAGTGACGGCAGCGCTTCGCCCCCGGCCGATCAGCCGACGGGAAGGCACAAGAAGTCTCAGGACGGCAAGCAGTCGGCGACGTCCAGCGATGCGACGCAAGCGGCGGAGGCGTCGACGGAAGCCGCTCTGGTAACGGGCTCCACGACAGAGGCCGACAAAGCCAACGGCAAGCGTCATCACCGTCGGGATAACGGCGCATCGCAATGAGCGTATCGCGGCCCTTTATCGAGCGGCCGATCGCGACGTTTCTCCTCGCGGTCGCAACCGTGCTCGGCGGTCTGCTCGGCTATTTCACGCTGCCGATCTCATCGCTGCCTCAGGTCGACTTTCCGACCGTCGAAGTGACGACCGAGCTGCCGGGCGCGAGCCCCGAGACGATGTCGACGCTGGTTACGGCATCGCTCGAGCGCCAGTTCGGGCAAATCCAGTCTTTGGCATCGATGTCGTCGACGAGTTCAGTCGGGCTAAGCCGCATCACGCTGCAGTTCAACCTCGATCGCGACATCGACGCGGCCGCCCAGGACGTTCAAGCGGCGATCAACGCGGCCGGTTCGACGCTGCCTAAAAACCTGCCCTATCCGCCGACGTATTCGAAGGTCAATCCGGCGGACACGCCGATCGTGACGTTGGCGCTGACATCCGATACGCAATCGCTCCGGTCGCTATCCGACCTCGCCGACACGTTGCTGGCGCAGCGGCTGGCGTCGGTATCGGGCGTCGGCCACGTCTCGATCGAAGGCGGCATCAAGCCTGCAGTGCGGGTCGAAGCCGACGTATCGCGGCTCGCAAGCTAT
>JBEVLH010000098.1:0-11763 GCA_040509255.1 Hyphomicrobium sp.
GTTTTCTGACCGACAGCGACTTCCCACCCTTCAACTTCTACGACGAAGACGGCGTTCTCGTCGGCTTCAACGTCGATCTTGCCCGCGCCATCTGCCTGGAACTCAACACCTCGTGCGATATCAAGGTGCGCCCGTGGGAAGAACTTATTCCCGCGCTTCAGAACGGCGATGCTGACGCCGTCATCGCTGCGCATAGGGTGACGGCAGCGGCCCTCAAACAAGTCGACTTTACCGATCGCTACTTCCACACGCCGGGCCGTTTCGCCGGCCGAAAGGACTCGCCCCAGGTCGAGATGTCGCCGAGCGGCCTTGAGGGAAAGCGCATTGCCGTTGCCCGCGGAACCGCGCACGAAGCGTTTCTCAGGGCATTCTTCCGCGACAGTCCACTTGTCGTCTATGAGAATGCCGATCTCGCGCGCGAGGGGTTTGCGGCGGGTAAGGCCGACTTCCTCTTTGATGACGGCATTTCGCTGGCGTTCTGGCTCAACGGCACCCTATCGCGTCAATGCTGCGAAATGCGCGGCGGCCCTTACCTCGAGCCCAAATTCTTCGGCGACGGCATCGCCATCGCAGTACCAAAGAACGACCCTGGAATGAGGCTTCTTTTGAACAAAGCCCTTGATCGCGTTCGCGCATCCGGGCGCTTCGAGGAACTTGTGCAACGCTACTTTCCGGTCAGAATCTATTGAGATGAATGACCGGGCCCATCCGGCGTTATAAAAAAGCAAGCTTAACGCGCTGTCGGCGCCTCGTCGGCCGCTCTAAAGGCTAGTTTGTCGGGACCATGATTCGTAGCGTCGTCCGTATCGTTTTCGTAGCGTTCTTGTCGGCCGCCCTCATCGCGCCGCCGAGCACGAACGTCGATGCACGATCGTACAAATCGAGCTGGCGCAAGCACCACAAGAAATATTGGCCGCGCTATCGCGTCCGCCGCCAGGCTCGTGCGGCCGTACCCGATGCCGCACCGGCGACAAAGCCGGCTCGCCCCCAGAAGCTTCTGACGCGTGACGAGATCCTCGCCACCGATCCGGTTCAGCTCGAACGTCTCGGCAGCCGCATCATCGTCGGCTTCGATGATTTTTCCCAAGTGAAGCCGCTCGTCGAGAAGAAGGCCATCGCCGGCATCTTCGTCACCGACCACAACGTCCGCGGAAGAAAAGCCGCGGATGTGGCGAAGGACATCGACGATCTACAGGGCATTCGCCGCGCGCAGGGGCTTCCGCGCCTCATCGTGGCGGCCGATCAGGAAGGCGGTTACGTCTCCCGCCTTTCGCCGCCGCTCAAATGGCAGCCTACGCTCGGCATGCTCATCGCCAACCTCAAAACCGACGACGAGCGCGAAAGCGCCGTGAGACAGTACGCCGAAACGCAGGCGCGCGAGCTTGAACGCCTCGGCATCACCATGAACTTTGGACCCGTCGTCGACCTGCGACTGGGCACGCCGAGCCGCGATGATGGCGAGACCCGGATCTATTGGCGCGCAATCGACGATGATCCTTACATCGTGGCCAAAGTGGCCGGCTGGTATTGCGATACGCTGACCAAGTTCAACATCATTTGCACGCTCAAGCACTTCCCCGGACTCGGCCGCGTGGTGCGCGATACCCACGTCGCGACCGGCGACCTCCGCGCCAGCGAAAGCCAGCTTGAATTGTCGGACTGGCTGCCATTTCGCCGCGTCATGACGGAGCCTGGTGTCGCTACCATGGTTGGCCATGTCCGCATCGATTCCGTCGACAACACCACGCCCGCTTCCTTTTCCGACACGGTCATCAACAAAGTCATCCGGCCGCGCTTTGAGAATGACGGACTACTCATTACCGACGATTTCAGCATGGGCGCCGTTGCCAAGTCGAAGGACGGATTGGGCGGCGCGGCGGTGAAGGCCCTCAACGCCGGCATCGATCTCATCCTGCTGTGCGCCGTCGATCAGAACTTCGATATTCTGATGTCGTCGCTGATCGAAGCGGACCGTGGCGGCGAGATCGCGCTCGCCCGCGAGAACGAAACGCGCGAACGGCTGAAGCGCTATGTCTTCGTCGATGACCGCGACCTGCCACCGTCCGCTCCTGTTCAGGCTCAACAGGCGCCGGCGTCGCCCGCACACCCGAACTAAGTCCGCTAAATTTCGCCGCGGCCTCGCTCGTTCCAAACGGAACAGCCGCGTCATCGCAAATGCGCGATCCTCCTTGCATCAAACACCAAGGAGGGTTGATCCATGCAGGCCTTTGCACTCGGATTTCTGATCCGCGCTGCCGTCGGGCTTCCCTTATTTTTTCTCGCGACGGCGGGACTTTGGCTGGAGGTGAAAAAGATCGGCTACCTCCGCCTCGACCAACTTTCGATCGGTCGGACATGCGCACCTTCGGGAGTTGAGTGCTTTTTTCAATACGTCAGCAGAAAGGAGGTGGGATTATCGCCATGACGCTATCGAAGAGCACGCCGGAGCTTCCCCACATTGCACCCGGAGTGCTCTTCGACGCGTTTCTTTCGAGCGAAAATCGGGACCGCTAATTCGCGCCCGCGACGAACGGATCGCCGATGCGGCGCTCATCCGCGGCCAACGAGTGACGAACGATCTTCCACTCGCCGCCGATCACCGCGAAGTCCGCCTGATACCGTCCGCCGAGCAGCAAGCGCGTGCCCTTGCGTTCGCCGGTGATCCGATAGACGACCGGACCCGCGATGCTGGCGGTTCCGCAATCCGCGTGCAACGACGACGGGCGGATCGACATCGTCGCGCGCCGGACCAGCAAACCCTTGAAATAGGAGAGGATCGCATCGCGGCCCTTGTACGGCTTGCCGTCCTTCGTCGCGATCAAGATCGCGTCGTCGGCATAAAGCCCCGACAGCTGCTCCGGATCGCCGCCGGTGAACGCGGCGCGCCAGCGGTTCAGCAGCTGAACCATCTGGACTTCGGTCAGCTTCGTGCACGCCGGTGTATCTGCGCGCGCTGCGTCGGCGCCACCGAACAGCCCAAGGGCAGCAATCACGAGGAGGCCAAGCACGGATGCGGATTTCAAGGCGCTCTCCACGACAGAATTCCCCCGCGACAAGACCTTGATGTTACGATTCCTGCCCAAAGTGAAATTTCGATTGTCGCCTTAACTCCACGGCCGGAATTTTAGGGCCCTACCCACATCCGTGCTACGTTTGGCCAGGGGGAACCCATCCCACTGGATTTGCGCACCGGCCGATTGCCAAGCCCCACTGCGTTTGCTACAAGAAACCTAGAAAAAGCGCGGACACCGGCGGCCACACCACCGGAGTCGGTGTTTTTGCGCATTCAACAGACAGAATTCTTCAGAGGATACAACCGCTTGCAGGTTCTCGTTCGCGACAATAACGTTGACCAGGCTCTCAAGGCGCTCAAGAAAAAATTGCAGCGCGAGGGCGTTTTCCGCGAGATGAAGCTCCGCGGTCATTTTGAGAAACCTTCCGAAAAGAGAGCGCGTGAGAAAGCCGAGGCGATTCGTCGTGCTCGCAAGCTCGCTCGCAAGAAGCTGCAGCGCGAAGGCCTGCTGCCGACCAAGCCCGCTGTGGCTCGCGGCGCGGCTGGCAAGGGCGGCCCAGGTCGCGGTGGTCAAGGCGGCGCAGGCGGTAGCAGCGGCGGTGGATTTGGCGGCGGCGGCTTCCGTGGCGGCAACGGCGGTGCGGCCGGGGGCGGCGGCAGCAACTTCTAAGCCGACCTTAAAACTTTGAATTCGACGAAGGCCTGCATCGCGGGCCTTTTTCATTTCCGGCAGCTTTACTCTAGCTCGGACCCGGCGCTCGCAGTTTGCCGGCGCGCAACCGTTCGATCCAGCCGTTCACGTACGCAAAGGACGGCCCGTCGTGGATCACATGGCCACCGCCCGGAACGGTTTTGATCTCTTTCGGCTCATTCGCCGCCGCAAACAGCCGCCGCCCCATCTCGACCGGAACAATCTCGTCGGCATCGCCATGCAGGATGAAGATCGGCACGTGCAGGTCGTGGATGTATTTGATCGACTCGTAGCGATCCTTCAGCAGCAGGCTGACCGGCAGCCAAGGAAACTGCGCAACGGCTAGCTCCAGGATCGAGGTGTACGGCGCATCAAGGATGATGCCCGCGACCTTCTTTTCCTTCGCCACCTGGATGGCGACACCGCTGCCCAGCGATTCCCCGTATAGAATGATGTCGTCCGGCTTCACGCCGGTGCGGATCAGCGTATCGTAGGCGAGCTTGGCGTCCGCAACGTTTGCCGCTTCAGTCGGCGCCCCCGTCGACCCGCTGAACCCGCGATACGCGAGCATCAGCATCCCGCGCCCGTGATCGAGGTATTTGCGCATCGTCTCGCTGCGCAGCGCCAACGACCCGCCATTGCCGTGAAGATAAAGCAGCGTCGGCTGGCCAGGCCGAGCTTTTCCGTACCACGCGACGAGCTTCTCGCCGTCGGGCGTCGCGAGGCTCATCTCCTTGACGTTGGCAAGTCCGGCCGCTGCAGGCGTCGTGCGCACCGGATCCGGAAAGTACATGAACCGGCGCTGCGCGACGTACATCACGCCAGCTGCGATAACATAAGCGCCGACAGCAATGATCAGTATGACTTTGACGATCAAGTGAGACCCGCTTCGATCAGCCCCGGCGACGGACCAGGTAGCCGATCTTATCGCCTTCGCGTTCACGAATGCTTTCGAGCACCGACATGACGTCGATGCCGTGGAGAGGAATGCCGGTCTCGGTGACCGAATCCTGGTTGAGCTTCATCAGCTCGCGATAGATCGGTTCCGCTGTCTTGTGGAGCATTGCGACGACCGCCACGGTCTTTCGCGGCATGTTGACTGGCACGCGCGGAAACACCGACGAAAGTACCTCCTTGGCGCCATCCGAAAAATGCGAGGCAAACCGACCAAGCTGGGACACCAGTTTGATGGCCGTCGTCTCTTCGAACCGGTAGCCGTACTTGTCCATCCACTCGAAGAGCTTGTCCATCGTGAAGTCTTGCAGTCGTATGCCCGCCGTATCGCGGTAATCCTGCCATTCCGCCACGAGGTCGAAGCCTGATTCCATGTCGATATCCGCCGGCGCGAAGGTCAGCTCGGTCGCGACCCCGACGCGGTCGAGAAAATCCTTGTTCTTGCGCGCGATGTGCGTCGGATACGTCGGCAGCTTGAACATTCCGAAGCTGCCCTGCTCGTAGGCGAGGCGAACGAGCTTGGAACAGAACAAATCGCGCGTATCGTCGGTCCGCATTGAGAAATCGTAGAGTATCCGCTTGCCGCCCTTGGCCCGCGAGGCCGCGACGTAATCGAAAATGTACTTGGCCGCCCGCGCCGCAAGATCCGGATCGCGATGGCGATAGAGCACGGCACGAACGATATTGTGATCCAGAGCTTTTGCCAGCGGCGTGATCAAAGCCCCGTCTTCGATCAGGCTCTCGACCATCCAGTGATCACCCGACGGATCGATGTAGACGACGCCGATATGACTGAACTGGCTATCGACATCGCCGATCCGCGCGATGGCGGCGCTGTTATGGGCGGTGCCGCGCACCAGTAAGACGTCGCCTGACCGGAAGTGTTGCGCCGCCCCGGTCCGGTAGAAATTGTAGTTCACAAGCGTGTTGTTGTCGGTTCCAGTAAAGCCACGCAGCAGGTAGCCGCCTTCCTGCGTGCGCGGGTGGCCGGTGGTGATCTCGCCCAGCATGTCGGAGGCGTAGCGCAGCACCCGGAAGACGTCGCGAAAGCCCTGTGTCACCTCCGGCGTCATGAGACCCAGCATTTCGTAGTGAGCCAGATGATCGCGCAGACCAACTCGCACATCAAACAGCCGGTAGATCAGTGACGGCGCCGCCCGCGCGATGCTGACGACGTCGTAATCGTCAAGACGCGCCTTCGCAGCTCGCTCGTAGATGAACTGAAGGTTGCGGGCCAGCAGCGTCGAATTCGTCACCGGGGTCGCGGCCAGAATCTCGATGTGCTCGATATCGTTCTCGAAGGACGCCGACGCGACGGGAGCCAACACGTAAAACCCTCAAACCCACTCTGCTGCGACTATAGCAGACCAATCCGGCCCTGCCCCGAGCCGCAACAATCGACAATCGTCTGTTGCCAATCAGCCCCAACGCGCCCCTGCGCGCCGTATCCGGCTATTCCGCGAGCGCTTTAACAATCTCTTCCGTCATTTTCTTGGCATCGCCCAAAAGCATGACGGTGTTGTCGCGATAAAAGACCGGGTTGTCGATGCCGGCGTAGCCCGACGCCAGCGACCGCTTGTTAAAGAACACGGTTCCGGCCTTCCAGACCTGGAGAACCGGCATGCCGTAGATTGGCGACGTCTTGTCGTCCTCCGCCGCCGGATTGACGACATCGTTGGCACCGATGACGTAGACGGCGTCGGTCTGCGCGAACTCGCTGTTGATGTCTTCGAGTTCGAAAACTTCGTCGTAGGGCACGTTGGCTTCCGCCAGCAGCACGTTCATATGGCCCGGCATGCGACCGGCGACCGGATGAATGGCGTATTTGACCTCAACGCCGGCCTTTTTGAGCGCATCCCCCATCTCCCGCAATGCGTGCTGGGCCTGAGCGACCGCCATGCCGTAGCCCGGCACGATGATGACCTTTGCCGCATTCTTCAAAACGTAGGCGGCATCTTCCGCCGAACCAAGCTTGACGGGTTTCTGCTCGCCCCCCGCGGCCCCGCCGGCAGCAGCCGTCTCGCCCCCGAAACCGCCAGCGATGACGGCAAGGAACTGCCGGTTCATCGCCTTGCACATGATGTAGGACAGGATCGCGCCTGACGAGCCGACCAGCGCGCCCGTGATGATAAGGGCCACGTTCCCCAGCGTGAAGCCGATGCCCGCGGCGGCCCATCCCGAATACGAGTTCAACATCGACACGACGACCGGCATGTCGGCGCCGCCGATCGGAATGATGATCAGCGCTCCCAGCACAAGGGCGAGAACCACGATCAGCCAGAACAGCCATGCCGAGCCGCCCGACTGGATGAAGACGTAGATCATCAGGATTAGCAGCACGCCGAGGCCAGCATTGATGAGGTGACGCGCCGGCAGCAGGATCGGCTTGCCCGACATCCGGCCAGAAAGCTTCGAGAACGCTATGACCGACCCCGTGAACGTAATGGCGCCAATCGCGACGCCGAGCGACATTTCAAGCAGGCTGCCGCCCTTGATGCCGGCATCCGGATTGGCCGGATCGACCAGAATTCCAAATGCCGACGGCGCATAAAGCGCGCTTGCCGCAACGAAGACCGCAGCAAGACCGACGAGCGAATGAAAGGCCGCGACCAGCTCCGGCATCATGGTCATCGGAATTTCGCGCGCTGTCTTGGCGCCGATGAAGCCGCCGATGCCGATGCCCAGCACGATCAGTATCCACGACGTCGCCGTCGGCTCCGCGAGCCCGAGCGTCGTCAGGATCGCGATCGCCATGCCGATCATTCCGTAGAGATTGCCCTTCCGCGACGTCGCCGGACTCGAAAGCCCTCGGAGCGCCAGGATGAACAGCACGCCGGCGGCGAGATAAAGCAGTGCGGCGACGTTTGCGGACATTGGTTCGTTCCCGGCCTGTTATCTGATGCCTGTGACGTTTCTCATTCGACGTAATCGGGGGGACGCCTCAGCCCTCTTTCTTCGGCGGCGCGTCTTTTTTCTTGTACATGGCCAGCATGCGGTTGGTGACGAGGAAGCCGCCAAAGATATTGATCGACGCCATCGTCAACGCCAGAAATCCGAACACTCTGGCGAGGATGCTATCGGACGACGTCAGCGAGACGCCCACTGCCAGCAACGCACCGACGACGATGACGGACGAAATGGCGTTGGTTACGCTCATCAGCGGCGTGTGAAGCGCCGGCGTCACCGACCAGACGACGTAATATCCGACGAAAATGGCGATGACGAAAACCATGAACTCGTACACCGCCGGGCTGACGAGATGCTCACCCGCCGCGAATGCGGACGATGCCGACAATGTACTGATCGCAACAGCCGCGAGCAGGGATTGGATCAATCGCATGGCGAGGTTCCTCATGCCGTCTTCGTCGCGAGATTCGGATGCACGACCTGGCCACCCTTGGCGACCAGCGTGCCTTTGACGAGATCGTCGTCCCAATTGACCGCCAGCACCTTGTCCTTCTTGTCGATCATCGTTTCGAGGAAGGCCAACAGGTTGCGCGCGTATAGACTTGAAGCGTTGACCGCGATCGTTCCCGCCAGATTGAGCGGCCCGAAGATCGTCACTCCGTTCGGCGTCTCGACCGTTTTGCCGGGTTCCGTCAGCTCGGTATTGCCGCCGCGCTCGGCCGCTAGATCGACGATAATCGCGCCGGCCTTCATACTTTCAATCATAGCCCGCGAGATCAGCTTCGGCGCCGGACGGCCCGGAATGAGCGCTGTCGTGATGACGAGATCCTGGCTCTTGATGTGGTTGGCGACGAGTTCCGCCTGCTTGGCCTGATATTCCGCGCTCATCGGCTTCGCGTAGCCTGCCGCCGTTTGCGCCTGCTTGAATTCCTCGTCTTCGACCGCGACGAATTTAGCGCCAAGCGACTGCACCTGTTCTTTCGTCGCCGGCCGAACGTCGGTCGCGGTCACTTGCGCGCCAAGCCGCCGCGCCGTCGCGATGGCCTGGAGCCCGGCGACGCCAACACCCATGATGAAGGCTTTGGCCGCAGGAACGGTCCCGGCCGGCGTCATCATCATCGGCAGCGCTTGCCCGAACATCGCCGCGCCGTCCACCACCGCCTTGTAGCCCGCGAGGTTTGCCTGGCTCGACAGCACGTCCATCGACTGAGCCCGCGTTGTCCGCGGCATGAATTCCATGGAAAAGACCGTCGCGCCGGTACCTGCCAGCGCGTCGAGGCCGCCGCGATCGCCAAAGGGATCGATCATGCCCGCGACGATCGCGCCGGGCTTCAGTGCCTGGACATCCGCAGCCAATGGCCGCCGGACGGCGAGAAGAATATCCGCGCCCGCCAGGGCTTCCGCCTTCCCGACGACCTCGGCGCCGGCCGCGCGGTATGCGTCGTCCGAAAACCGCGACTTCAGTCCCGCGCCCTGCTCGATGCGGACGACGGCGCCGAGAGCGGCGAACTTCTTGACCGTGTCGGGTGAAACCGCGACACGCGGCTCGTCGGCCGGTTCACTGGTGACAGCAATCGTAACCATGGCTCGTCCAATTCAGGCGCGTGAGGATCTGATGGCGGGAAAGCGAAAGGGGCAGTCCAGAACCGGCCTGCCCCAACCTGAAATCACCTTTTCGGCTCAGGCGAGCCGGATATCAGACCAGGAAGACCAACATGCCGGCAAGAATGACGACCACCAGCGCGATGGTGTACTTCGTGAGGCGAAGGAAATCGCGATAGGTCTGCAGATGCGCCGCATAGTCCATCGCCGGACTGCCTTTGGTGGTATCGATATTCAAGGTTCCACTCCCCAGTGCTCTGATTTTTGAAATCGGTCCCTGGGTAGGTATCTCAAGACGTGCCAAGCTTCAAGGTGTCGCAGGCGGAAGGTTTGGTGGGTCGTCGGACCGACGCGGAAGCAAAGACGCGAGGCAGCTTGCAATCGAGCCCAGGTTGTAGAGCCGGACATACGCACACGCGGTGAAATCAGACCGCGACCTGCGTCCCGACCTCGACCACCCTGTCCGTCGGGATCTGGAAATAGGTGGTGGCGTCCTCGGCGCTTCCCGCCAGCATAATGAACAATCGTTCCTGCCACCTCGGCAGCTCGGACTTCGCCGTCATTCGAAGCGATCGTCTCGACAGGAAGAACGACGTCGCGCCGATGTCGATGTTGCAGTCCTTGCGCCGAGCATGTTCGAGGATCTTCGGCACGCTCGGCGTCTCCATGAACCCGTAGCGCGCCACAATGCGGATGAAATGGTCCGACACTCGCTCGATCGTCAACCGCTCGTGCCGGGTGACGCGCGGCGTCTCCTCGGTCCGGATCGACAGCAGGATGTTTCGTTCGTGCATGACGCGGTTGTGTTTCAGGTTGTGCATCATGGACGTCGGGGCGGCATACGGGTCGCCCGTCAGGAATACGGCCGTGCCCGAGACTCGATGGGGCGGCTTCGCTTCGAGCTTGCGCACCAGCCAGTCGAGATCAGCCTCGTTCCGCTTCGTGACCTTGGCGAGCACGCGCGTGCCCCGGACCCACGTGAACATAATCATCGCGAGCATGCACGCGATCGCGAGCGGCACCCAGCCGCCTTCGAGCAGCTTTAGAATGTTGGCCGAGAAGAACGCCTGCTCGAACAGCAGCAGCGGAATGACGATCAGCGCGACGCGCCACAGCGGCCACTTCCAGCATTTCCAGATTACGAAGAACGCCATCAACGTGTCGATAACCATGGCCGCCGTCACGGACACTCCGTAGGCCGCCGCCAGGTTGGACGACGTCCGGAATGCGAAAATAGCAAGGAGCACCGCGATGAAGAGGATCCAGTTGACCCGCGGCATGTAGATCTGCCCCGCCATGCTTTCAGAGGTGTGCCGGATTTCAAAACGCGGCACCAGACCGAGCTGGATGGCTTGCCGGGTCAACGAAAATGCCCCGGTAATGACGGCCTGGCTCGCGATCACCGTCGCAAATGTCGACAGGATCAGCATCGGCCCCAGCATGAAATCGGGATAAAGCCGGTAGAACGGATTTTCGACGGCATTGGCGTCGTTCATCACCAGCGCGCCTTGCCCGAAATAGTTCAAGACCAGCGCCGGCATTACGAAATAGATCCACGATGCCGTGATCGGGCGTCGGCCGAAATGGCCGAGATCGGCGTAGAGCGCTTCAGCCCCCGTACAGGCGAGAAACACCAAGCCCATGATCGTCAGGCCCAGAAAGCCGTGATGGTAGACGAAGGATACGCCCTCAAACGGATTGAGAGCCTTCAGGACATGCAGGTTGTCGGCAATGTGTGCGATCCCGCCGAGTCCGAGCACGACGAACCAGACGCACATCACCGGACCAAAAAAACGCGCGACCCGATCGGTACCGCGCGATTGCATCCAGAAAAGAACGGCCAGCACCACGACGGAAACCGGAATGATGGCGCTCTCGAACTGCGGAGCGATCAATCTAAGGCCCTCGACCGCCGACAACACCGAGATGGCCGGCGTGATGACGGCGTCGCCGTAGAAAAACGATGCCCCCGCGATTCCGAGGGCTCCGAGCAGGGGCGCGCTCCGCCGGGCGACTGTTTGACCGAGAGCCATGAGCGCGAACATGCCGCCCTCGCCCTTATTGTCCGCCCTGAGCAGAAGGAGGACGTATTTGACCGTGACGACGAACGTCATGCTCCAGAAGATGAGCGACAGCACGCCGACAGCGGCCTCCGCGGTGGTCAAACCGCGGTGGGCGGCAGCTGTTATGGCTTCCTTGAAGGCATAGAGAGGGCTGGTTCCGATGTCGCCAAAAACGACACCCACCGAGCCCAATGCCAATGCCCAGAAGTTCTTACTGTGATGCCCCTCTCCGGCGCCGAATTCGGCAGTTGCCAAAGCTGAAGCGGGCGCTTGTGCCATTCAGGCACCTCGACCTGTCGAATGAAGCTGCGACGCAGCAAAGTGGCGGGCTTCTACTCCCACGCCGTGCCGATGGAAAGCGACATTTTTGCTGCCATCCCCCGGGTTATGGGCGTCGGACCTCTAGACAATTCCGCGATCCCTATTTCGTTGCAGTGCCGAACGCACCAATTTAAGGCGACTTTCCCTCAGCCTCAACCCATGGTTTCGAGTTCATCGATCATCCCTTCGATGACGTTCAGTCCCTTGTTCCA
>JBEVLH010000099.1:0-10432 GCA_040509255.1 Hyphomicrobium sp.
TGGCGACGCTCATCGAACGCGCGATGTCTTCGGCAAGCCCGATGATGCGCGATGATTTCGTGCCGCGCGATGGCTCGAACTCGTACAGCGTCACGACCGGACCGGGCCGAATATCCTTGACCTCGCCCTTGACGCCGAAATCGGCCAGCACATCCTCGAGCAGGCGCGCGTTGCCGCGCATCACGGTTTGCGAAAGTTCCGGACGCGGTTTTTGCGCGCCCGGCCGCTTCAGCATGTTGAGGGACGGACGCCGCCACACCGGCTGCGACCGGTTACGCGCCATGCCGGCGAGCATGCTATTGGCCACTGCGGGCTTCGAAACCGGCGCAGCTCTCGGCGGCGCGGGTTTCGGAACGGGCGGGATCACAAGCGTTGGTTCGTCATCATCGTCCGTTGCAGCTGCATGGGCTGCCGATGCCGGTGCAAAGCGCCGCGCGATCGCCCGGCTCGAATCCGTCACATCATCGAACAGCCCCGGCTCACCGAAATCATCCGCGTGCCCGCCGTAGCCTTCGCTTCGCGGCCCGGCCGGGGTTCCACGTGAATCATTTCGTGAATCATGTAGATGCGACTCATGCCGGTCATCATGCAGGCCTGATTGGAGTTCCGATTCGGGCGCACGCCCGACCTCGGGCCGCCTTGGCCGCACCGTCCGCTCCGGATTGAGATCGAGCGTCGGCGAGGTTGCATCGCCCGCATAGAGATCGAGAGAACGATATGATGCGTCAGACGCCGCCGCCGATTGAGGCGCGCTGCCAAACCACCCTTTTCGGGCCCGGTTGGCACTGGCGGCAAGGCTGGGCGCGAGCGCCGCGACATCTTCCAAACGCTGTTTGCTCGAGGCATAGCGCACGCCGGATCCGAGTGATCGCAGGAAGGCTTTCATCACGCCCTCAGCCTCGAAGCCCATGGCTTTTGCGCACGTCTGCACCGCCGCCGCGAACAACACGACGCCGGCGGCGATCGGTGCGCGTTCCTCGTTGAGCATGCCAAACAGTTTGAGGGCCAAATGATAGACGCCATCGCCGACCAACCCGCCGTAGCCATGACGCAACGGCCAGCCGCCGAGCACCGGAAGCGCGGAAATCGCGCCCGTGAGCGCCAGAATGGAAAGCGGATAAAAGCCGAGCTTCACGCGGCCGTCGACGACCCGCTCGGCTCTCAGCATCTCGATGCCCCAGACCACCGGCGCGATGAGCGCCAGCACGGCACCGAAGCCCAGCATCTGAAACAGCAGATCGGAAATGATTGCCCCAACGGGCCCAGCGAAATTATGGACCGGCGCGGTTGTCGTGTGCGTGAGGCTCGGATCGAGCGCAGACCAGGATACGAGACTGGCCCAGACAAGCAGAGCCAAGGCGAGAAGCAGCACGCCGCCAAAGCGGCTTAGCCAGCTTAAAAGCCGGTCCTCTACAGACTGCGGCAACAGCCGCTGAGGATCTATGCCTCGCGTATCCAGCGACATCTCGGCGAACGTACTCTTTAACGCAGCACGGAAATCGTGCGTTCGAGCGCTTCCTGAATCGTCGCAGAGTCCTGCACCATCGCGACGCGGACATAGTCCGCGCCAGGGTTGGTCCCGTCTCTTCCCGTCTGAGCCAGAAAGCTACCGGGAATAACCTTGACGCCTGCGCGTTGCCATAAGGTTACCGCCGCCTGGGCACCCCCGCCGAATTGACTCAAATCGAGCCAGAGACAAAATCCACCGCCGGGCCTTCGATAACCGTATCTTCCATCTAACACATTGTCGGCAATCAGAAATTTGTCGCGATAAGCGTCTCGAGACCGTTCGACATGCGCTTCGTCCCGCCAGATCGCGGCGGACGCATGTTGCACGGGCAACGGCACCGTGGGCGCACACATATTGCGCACTTCACCGTAGGCTTCGATGAACTCCGGGTCGCCCGCACAAAAACCAGATCGCAGCCCCGGCAGGTTCGAGCGCTTCGAAAGCGAGTTGAAGACCACGAGATTTCCGAATCGCTCCGGCGTCGCCGCGGCGACTTCGAGGCCACCGATCGGCGCCGCTTGCGTGTAGATCTCCGAATAGCACTCGTCGAGAAACAGCATGAAGTTGTAGGCGCGCGCGAGCTCCAGCGCTTTCAGGATGTAGCTGCGATCCGCAACGGTGCCTTGCGGATTGGAGGGCGAGTTGATGAACAAAGCCACCGTCCTCGCCAAAAGCGCCTCATCGCCTGCGATCTCATCGAGATCGGGAAGAAAGCCTGTCGCCTTCGTCGCGTTGAGATAGATCGGCTCGGCTCCGACGGCAATCGCACCCGCGACGTAGGCGGAATAATACGGATTGCACATCAGGATCGCAGGCTTGCCCGTGACGTCCTTGCGGCCGACTGCCGGCAGGCATGCGAAGAACAGGCCTTCGCGCGAACCGCTGAGCATCAGCACCTCGCGCTCGTGATCGACCCCGCCTGGCAAAGCATACCGCCGCGTCAGCCATTCCGAGATCGCCTTTCGGGCATCATCCGCACCGCGGATCGGCGGGTACTTGCCGTAAAGCGCCGTCGCCTCCGCAAGCTTGGCCGCGATGAAGTCGGGCATCGCCTCGCGCGGCTCCCCGATCGTCAGCTCGATGGGTCGCTCATGCCCCGGCGCCACTCCCGCGAGCAGCTTCCGAAGCTGAGTGAAGGGCGAGGAGATCGCACCGGATGTGAGGGACGAAAGCGGATTGGCCATCGGGCAACTGAACAACGATCTTGCGTGCTGACGCCGCTATCGCATGCTAGCCCGCCGGAGGGAAGAACGTGCGTGCAAGACATGGACGGAACAATGTCGAACGAAAGCGCTGCGAAGCGGCTGACGGTTTATTCCGGCAGATGCGTCACGGCTTCGATGTTGTGGCCATCCGGATCGAAAACGAAGCCGCCGTAGTAGTTGGCGTGATAGTGCGGCCGAAGCCCGGGCGGCCCGTTGTCTTTCCCACCCGCCGCCAGCGCCGCGTCGTAGAAGGCTTTTACTTCCTCCCGGCTCTGCGCCGCGAACGCGACGTGCAACCGGCCTTTGAGCGGCGAACCTGTGCCGATCCAAAACTGCGGCCGTTCTCGCCCGAACCCCGCATAGCCATCGTCGTCGTCTTCCGAAAATTTCATTTCTTTGAGCAGGCTGATGCCGAGCGGGGCCAGCGCCTTGGTGTAGAACTCGAGCGAGCGGCTATACTGGGTTACCGGAAAGCCAATGTGATCGAGAATATCCAGCACGGTCGCTCCTTTGTACGACGCGATCGAACTTGCCGCTCACACGCGGCGTTCGACCATCAATTTTTTCAGTTCGGCGATGGCTTTCGCGGGCGACAACCCTTTCGGGCAGGCTTTCGCGCAGTTCATGATCGTGTGGCAGCGATAGAGCCGGAACGGGTCTTCGAGATTGTCGAGGCGTTCGCCGGTCGCCTCATCGCGGCTGTCGACCACCCAACGATAGGCCTGCAGCAGAATCGCCGGACCGAGATAGCGATCCGAATTCCACCAATAGCTGGGGCACGACGCCGAACAGCACGCGCATAGTATGCACTCGTAAAGCCCGTCGAGCTTTTCGCGATCGTCGCGCGACTGCTTCCATTCCTTCGGCGGCGTCGGCGTATCGGTTTTGAGCCACGGCTCGATCGATTGATGTTGTGCGTAAAAATTCGTGAGATCCGGCACGAGATCTTTGACGACTTCCATGTGCGGCAGCGGATAGATCTTCACTGCGCCGTTCACGTCTTCGATGCCTTTGAGGCACGCGAGCGTATTCGTGCCGTCGATGTTCATCGAGCACGATCCGCAAATGCCCTCGCGGCACGACCGCCGGAACGTCAGTGTCGGGTCGATCTCGTTCTTGATCTTGATCAGGGCGTCGAGCACCATCGGCCCGCACTGCTTTTGATCGATATGATAGGTGTCGATGCGCGGGTTACGCCCGTCGTCAGGATTCCAGCGGTAGATCCGGAACTCTTTCCAGTCCCCCTCGCGCTCCGGCCGGTTCCAGGTCTTGCCTTGGGAGATTTTCGAATTTTTCGGAAGAGTGAGTTGAACCATGAGCCTGCCGGTATACCCCGCCATCGCAATTCTTATGGCGATGACAGAAGCTTGAACGTGCCCCCCTGTCAACGGCATGTGGGCTGGACGTGTGCGGTTCTTTGCCGTTAACCGGCCTTCTGATGCTTCTTGAGTTCGCGGACGAGCGTAACCAGCTTATCGGCGATCTCGGCCCCCGTCTCGACCGCGACCCGAAGCGGCACCCGCGACTGAAAGATATCGTTGAGCCGCTCCTGCTGCTCGCCGAAGCCGAAGAAGATCTCTTCCGGTGCGTCGATATCCCCATCCTCGACGGCCGTCATGACGTCGAAGGCATTTTGCGTCGCCAGCACCAGCATCGATGCAATGTCATTCATCAGCTGCAAATAGAGCCGCTGGGCATCTGCACGGATGCGCTGGCCGTGCACCCCGAATTTAAGCGGTGCCGACGCCTGCCCGCCTCCGCCAGCGAAAACCCGCGGATGCTTCTGGAACCGCCGGAAAATCTCGGTCAGCCCCAGGCAGCACGTTTCGAGGTCGCGAAGCGACGCACTGGTCTTGCGCTTCGTTCGCGTGCGCGTCGCGACCTTCTCCTGGCCCGACCAGTTGATGGCTGCGATGGATGCGATTGCTCCGAGTGCCGCCAGAGCCGGCAGCACCGCCGCGAACGGATCGGGCGGCATCCGGGTGTCGGCATCGTCGCCCTCTTCGGTGCTGATTTTGCTCACGTTTGCGTGCGCCCTCCTGGTAGCGGCCGCACCATATGCGACTTCCCAGGACGGCGCTATTTCTACTCGCCCGGAGCGCTTCCGGAAACGAGGCAACGGTTTTCCGATAAGAAGCGCGACCCACCAAAAAGCCAGAACGGCTCAGTAAACGCGGGCCTTGGGCTCGATGTACTTGACTTCGTTGGTCATGGTCTTGGTGTGGACCGGCCGGTCGTCGAGCTTGACGAGCTTCGCGCCATAGTCCGCCCACGCAAGCGTATGCTTCATCCAATTGACATCATCGCGCTTCGGGAAATCCTCGCGAGCGTGGGCGCCCCGGCTTTCCTGGCGATTTTCCGCCCCGACAACGGTGACGGCCGCCTGCGAAATGAGTTTGTCTAATTCGAGCGTCTCGACGAGGTCCGAGTTCCAAATCAACGACCGGTCCGTCACCGAGATATCCGCGGCGTCATTCCACACTGTCGTGATTTTCTCAACGCCTTCCCTCAGAACGGGTCCATCGCGGAAGACGGCGCAATTCGCTTGCATGATCTTTTGCATGCGAAGGCGCAGCGCCGCCGTTGGCGTCGAGCCTTTGGCGTTGCGGAAATGATCGAGGCGCGCCAGCGCCGGCTCGTGCGCGTCTTTCGGGAGATCCGGCTGCATGGCGCCCTGTTCGATCGTCTCGGCGCAACGCAACCCGGCCGCCCGCCCGAACACCACGAGATCGATGAGCGAGTTCGACCCCAGGCGATTGGCGCCGTGCACCGAAACGCAAGCCGCCTCACCAATTGCCATCAAGCCCGGCACGATATGATCGGGGTCCCCGTTTTTCTTGGTCAGCACCTCGCCGTGATAGTTCGTGGGGACGCCGCCCATGTTGTAGTGGACTGTCGGTAAAACCGGAATTGGCTGGCGCCGGAGATCGACGCCCGCGAACACCTTCGCGTTCTCGGTAATTCCCGGCAGGCGTTCCGCCAAAATCTTCGGATCGAGATGGTCGAGGTGCAGATAGATGTGATCCGCATCCGGACCGACGCCGCGGCCTTCGCGAATCTCGATCGTCATCGACCGCGAAACCACATCGCGTGACGCCAGGTCTTTCGCGTGCGGCGCGTAGCGCTCCATGAACCGCTCGCCCTTCGAATTCGTCAGGTACCCGCCTTCGCCGCGCGCGCCCTCCGTGATGAGCACGCCCGCGCCGTAGATGCCGGTCGGGTGGAACTGCACGAATTCCATGTCTTGCAGCGGCAGACCCGCCCGCAGGACCATGGCGTTGCCGTCGCCTGTGCACGTATGCGCCGACGTGCACGAGAAATATGTGCGCCCGTAGCCGCCTGTCGCCAGGATGGTTTTCTTCGCCCGGAACCGGTGCAGCGTACCGTCGTCGAGATTGAGCGCCAGAATGCCCCGGCACGCGCCGTCCTGATCCATGATGAGGTCGAGCGCGAAATACTCGATGAAGAATTCCGCCGCGTGCCGAAGTGACTGCCCGTAAAGCGTATGCAGCATGGCGTGACCGGTGCGGTCGGCGGCGGCGCACGTGCGCTGAGCCGGCGGACCCTCGCCGTAGTCGGTCGTCATGCCGCCGAACGGCCGCTGATAGATCTTGCCGTCTTCCGTGCGCGAGAACGGCACGCCGTAGTGCTCGAGTTCATAGACGGCCGCGGGCGCATTTCGGCACAGATATTCGATGGCGTCTTGGTCGCCGAGCCAGTCCGAGCCTTTGACAGTGTCGTACATATGCCAGCGCCAGTCGTCGCGGCCCATGTTGCCGAGCGCCGCCGCCACCCCGCCTTGCGCGGCGACGGTATGCGAGCGCGTCGGGAAAACTTTGGTGACGCACGCCGTCTTGAGCCCGGCTTCCGCGCATCCGAGCGTCGCCCGGAGGCCAGCCCCGCCCGCCCCGACGACGACGACATCATAAACGTGATCGTGCAACGGATAGGCCTTGCCGTTTTGCGAAGGCGCTGCACTCGCGCCGTTGGCCTTGCCATTTGCTAGCGCCATCAGGCTCAGGCTCCAAAACTTAGTTTCAAAATCGAAAACACGCACGCCAGCGCGACAACGATCGCGAAGAACGTGTTGAGCATCAGCACCGCGATCTTGATCCCTTCCTCATGGACATAATCCTCGATGATCGTCTGCATCCCGATCCGCATGTGAACAGTGCCGGAGAGCACCAAACCGAGCAACGGCAACGCGATCAACGGATGCGAAAGTTTCTGCTTGACCATCAGATAGTCGGCGCCGACCAGCGATACGATCAGCCAAACCAGAAATGTGCCGAGGAAAATGTTGGCGACGGCCGTCAGCCGTTGCTTCCAGAAGTGGTCGGCGCCCTCTTTCGCGGAGCCGAGATAACGAACCCTTTTCAGCGGCGTGCGCATCGATGTCATCAGGCACCTCCAGCCACGACCGCGATCCAGATGATAGCGGTCAGCAATAGCGAAGCCGCAAGCGATCCCCACGACAGCAGGTCGATCGTCCTCAGCTCGTAGCCGTGTCCGCTGTCCCAGATCAGATGACGGATACCGCCCATCATGTGATGCATCAGCGCCCACGTGTACCCGAGGAGCACGAGCTTGCCGAACCAAGTGTCGGCCCAGCTAAGAAAGTAGTCGTAAGCCTCAGGCCCGGTCGCCGCCGCGAGCAGCCACCACGCCAGCAGGAGCGAACCCAAATACAAGGCAGAACCGGTGATGCGATGAACGATCGACATCACCATGTTGATAAGAGGGGAATAAATTTGAAGGTGTGGCGAAAGCGGCCGCTGAGGGCGCACGCCGCGGCCGGATGTGACTGACATCGGACGTCCTTCTTATTGTTTGTAGCGAATGTTTAGCCCCTCGCATCGGGCGCGGCAATTCGCCAAATGCCACAGCGCGAGTGGCGGCTCGATCACGTTAGCGATGCGGCGATGGCCTGTCCAAGCTGGTCGCCGCTCTGAAACGCATCCTCGGCCACGCTGCCGAGACACCAGTCGCCCGCAAGCCCGACTTTCGAATCCTCACAATAAAGGTGTGTCTTGCCCAGCGGCTGCGCGACCAGACCTTGCCGCCAGAGATGCGCGGTCATCCGCGACGGTCTGACCGGAGGCAGGCCCAGCGCTTCGCTGACCTCGCCCCAAAGTTCGCTCGCCACGTCCTCCGGATCGGCCAATTCCGCTGCAAGGCTCCAGACGGCCGAGGCATGCACGACGAGCGTCTCACCTTTGGGATCGCGGCCCGGCTTGCTGTTGTCGCGGGCGATCCAGCGCACGACCTCCGAGACGTTGGGAAAGACGTCCTGCTCCGGAAAATTCGTCTCGTCGATCCTGACCATCAGCGCCCAGCAGGGCAACATCCGCACCTGCGGCAGCGCCTCCGCAAGTTCGCCGACGCGCTCAAGAAGGCGGACCGCCTCAGCCGGCGGAACGGCTATAGCGACGGCCGCGAACGGCCCCGCTGACGTGTCGTCGTCGAACCAGACGTGCCAGCCGGTGTCGCGACGCTCGAGGCCTTGAGCATGGCGCCCGACCGCGACACGCACGCTTTCGGCGAGCGGCAGGACCACGGAGGCCATTCCCGGCGTGCCGACGAACCACGGCTCCGGCGGTGACGATGCGCGTCGGCCATTACCGGCCACGCGAGGAGCCCATGGAACGGCTAGGCCGCAATCCAGCGTCTCACGGAGATAGTTTTGAAATGCCTCCGACCGCGCACACAGGTATTGGGCGCCGTGATCGAACCGGTCCACCCCGACGCGCGCGGTAGCGATGCGGCCGCCGATGTTGAGGTCGTCCTCGAAGACGTCGACGGAAAATCCGGCGCGCCGCAATGTGCGCGCGCACGAGAGCCCCGCGAAACCCGCACCGATGATCGCCACTTTGTGTGTCACGGAATTTGCTTTAGTCGGACGAACGAAAAAGGATGAACACGGAAGAACCGCCCATTTTTTTAGACCCTCTCGGGCGGCCGCCACATGCCTCAAATTGGCCGAAGCGCAATGATCAACGTACAAATCGCGAGAAGCGCAGAGGCTATGGCGACTTGATCACGCCGCAGCCGATCCTCTTATCGCCACCGCCTTCCGGATCGGTTTGATAGTCATCGGCCTTCTCGTAGATCACGAGCGCCGACCCGTCCGGATCGAAAAGAGTGTCGTCGGTGTCCTTGTTCAAGTGCAGGTAGGGCGTGATGATCTCGGCCCGTGCCGTCCCATCCGGTGCGGCGACGACGTTCGGAAGATCGCCCGCCATCGGGCCTTCCTCGTTGATGAACCCGTGCTTAGCACCAAGCGGATTATAGATGGCGCCGGCCGAGGTGAAATCACCCTCGCATTTTCCGGTCTCGTGAACGTGAAAGCCGTGGGCACCTGGCGGCAAACCCTTGAGATCGAGTTTCAAAAGCACGCCTGCCGCCAGTTCCGTCATAGCAACGGTACCGGCAATGCCGCCGTCCGCGAGCTTGATCTCCGCGGTCGCGGTCTCACCGGCCGCTCCTGCCTGATCACTGACCGTAAAAAGGAGTGCCGCGATCGCAATGCCAAAGATCGCCTTGACGTTCATGCGACTGCTCCCTCATCCCGCCGAAGCCCGAACCGCGCTCAACGGGGCAGCACAAGCCACGTATCGAGATCGAGGACAACCCCCTCGGCGTACTCGCCTGTCGAAGTCTTGAGTGGCAGCGACGCGCAATCCTGATTTTTGACGCCAACGAGCCGAACCCGAAGCGCGCCGAGATCGGCGCGGCCCGGCAATTCTGCCTTTTCCAAGACCTCCGACCATGCGTAAATCGTGTCGCCAGCAAAGGTCGGAGCGACGTGGCGGCCGCCGTTGATGGCAGCGAGATGAAAGGCGTTCCCGAGCCCGTTGTAGGACAGCGCCCGCACCAGCGAAATGACGACCCCGCCATAGACAATCCGTTTGCCGAAACGTCCTTTCGATTCCGTGTGCTGGTTGAAATGGACTTTCGCCGTGTTCTGATAGAGACGCGTCGCGATCTGATGCTCAGCTTCTTCCAGCGTCATGCCGTCGACGTGATCGATTTTCTCCCCCGGCTCATAGTCGCCCCAGCGATGCCGTGAGCCCGAAAGATCGAAATCGTATTTGCTGACGTCGAGTGGCGGAACAGCCGAGGCGAGATCCTGCGGGTCGACGCGCTCAGGCAGCTTCGGCACGACGGCCTCCGGCGCCGGCGAACCCTTCGAACGCTTCCGCACCATCACCCAGCGGCAATAGTCGAGAACGACTTCGCCATTCTGGTTGCGCCCTGTCGAGCGCACATAGACCGTGCCGGTTTCGCCGTTCGAATTCTCTTTCAGTCCGATCACCTCCGACGTCGCCGTCAGGGTATCGCCGGGGTAGACGGGTTTCTGAAACCGGCAGTCGGCATAGCCGAGGTTGGCGATGGCGTTGAGCGAGATATCCGGCGTCGTCTTGCCGAACACGACGTGAAACGTCAGAAGGTCGTCGAGCGGCGCTCTCGGATAACCGATCGCCTTCGCGAACGTGTCGGCGGACTGCACGGCGAAGCGAGATCCGTAGAGCGACGTATAAAGCGCCACGTCGCCGTCGGTAACGGTGCGGGGCGTCGCGTGGTGGATGATCTGGCCGTAGGTGAAATCTTCAAAGAAATTCCCAGCGTTGGTCTTGGTCCCGGCCATCATTCCCGCCTTGTGATTTGGAAAGCCCGCAAATGCGAAGCTTCGGCTTTTCGTGCTTATTTCGGCCAG
>JBEVLH010000100.1:0-9003 GCA_040509255.1 Hyphomicrobium sp.
TCGACATCGACTTCTGTCAGGAAAAGCGCGACCGCGTCATCGATTACGTCCAGAAGAAGTACGGCGACGACCGCGTCGCCCAGATCATCACGCACGGCAAGTTGCAGGCGAGGGCGGTTCTGCGCGACGTCGGTCGCGTGCTGCAGATGCCGTACGGGCAGGTCGATCGCCTCTGCAAGCTCGTGCCGAACAACCCGGCCAATCCGGTTACGCTGCGCGAAGCCATCGACGGCGAACCGAAGCTCCAGGAGGAACGCGACCGCGAGCCGATCGTGGCGCGGCTTCTCGAAATCGCCGAGAAGCTCGAAGGCCTCTATCGCCACGCATCGACCCACGCCGCCGGTATGGTGATCGGCGACCGCCCGCTCGAAGAACTTGTGCCGCTCTACCGCGATCCGAAATCGAACTTCCCGATTACGCAGTACAACTGGAAAATGGTCGAGGCCGCCGGCCTCGTGAAGTTCGATTTCTTGGGCCTCAAGACGCTCACCGTTCTTGAGAAGGCCCTGCAGCTCATCAAGCGCGTGCGCGGCATCTCGATCGATCTCGCAACCCTGCCGCTTGATGATAAGCCGGCCTACGAGATGCTGGCCAAGGCCGACACGGCTGGTGTGTTCCAGCTCGAAAGTACCGGCATGCGCGAAAGCTTGAAGCGGCTGAAGCCCGACCGCTTCGAGGATATCATCGCCATGGTGGCGCTCTATCGCCCCGGCCCGATGGACAACATCCCAACGTACATCAACCGTAAGCACGGTGAGGAGCCTGTCGACTATCTGCATCCCATGCTTGAGGGCATTCTCAAGGAAACCTACGGCGTCATCATCTACCAGGAACAGGTCATTCAGATCGCCCAGGTGATGGGCGGCTACACGCTGGGGCAAGCCGACTTGCTGCGGCGCGCGATGGGTAAGAAAGACAAGGCCGAAATGGCCAAGCAGCAGGCACGCTTCGTCGAAGGCGCCATCAGCAAAGGTGTGAAAAAAGACGAGGCGATCTACATTTTCGATCTCGTCGATAAGTTCGCCGGCTATGGCTTCAACAAATCGCACGCCGCCGCCTACGCGCTCGTCAGCTATCACACCGCCTATTTGAAGGCGAATTTCCGCGAGGAGTTCTTTGCCGCCTCCATGACGCTCGACATGGGCAACACCGACAAGCTTGCGATGTTTGCGTCCGAAGCGCGAAAGTCCGGCATCCGGATGCTGCCGCCGTGCATCAATCAGTCGGGCGTCGACTTCGGAGTCGAACCGGCGTCGGGCGAGTCGAAGCTCGGTGCCATCCGCTATTCACTCGCTGCGCTGAAGAACATCGGCGCGAGCGCCGTTGAAACCGTTGTCGGCGAGAGAGACAAAGGCGGCCCGTACGCTTCCCTTGGCGATTTCGCCGCCCGCGTCGATGCCAAGGCGCTCAATAAGCGCGCCATCGAAACGCTCGCGAAGGGTGGCGCGTTCGATTCACTCAATTCCAATCGGGCTCTGGTCACCGGCAATGCCGATACCATCCTTGCGTCGGCACAGCGTCGGACCGCCGACGAAGCTCAGGGCACCACCGATCTTTTCGGTTCGGCCGGCAAGCCTGCCGATCTCGTTCTGCGCGCGATCCCGGCCTGGACCGCCATGGAGAAGCTGTCGGAAGAATTCCAGGCCATCGGCTTCTATCTTTCCGGCCACCCGCTCGATCAGTATGATCGCGTTCTGTCGAAACTTGGGATTAAGAAGCTCAGCGAATTCGAGGCCCTCGTGCAGCGCGGCGCGACAGCCGGGCGTCTCGCCGGCATCGTTATCGCGGCGCGGGAACGCCGCTCGCAGAAAGGCAACAAGTTCGCCTTCGCAACATTTTCCGATGCTACGGGTCAGTTCGAAGCGGTGATTTTTTCCGACACGCTTGCCGCCAGCCGCGATCTGCTTGAGCCGGGAACGCCAGTGATTGTTTCCGTTGAGGCCGAGCGCGACGGTGAGACGATGAAAATGCGCGTCCAATCAATCGAGGAACTCGACAAGGCAGCGTCCGCGGTCTCACGCAACCTGAAACTGGTCCTCGATCGAAAATCGGTCATCGCCAATGCGGCTCCGGTTTCCGACGTCGGCAAATATCTGAAACGCAGCGCACGCGGCGGCGAAATCCGCATCGTTCTGCCGCTTGAAGATCGCAACCGCGAAATGGAATTTGTTCTCGCCGGCCGCTACGACGTCTCTCCGCGAGAAGTCATTCGCATCGAGGCGCTGCCCATCGTTGCGGAAGTAATCGAGATTTAAAACCGCCGGTTGCGGACAGAAATGATACACTCGCATCGCCGAATATTTTTATCGCCATTCAACGACGGCTTTTTATTAAGATAAACGTTTAGGGGATCAAGACGTGAGAGACCGCGTCTTTTTGTAGATAGGAGCCCCTAATGAAAAAGAGCCTGATTGCAGCAGCGGTGCTCGCTGCCGTGACCCTCGGCGCTGCCGCCGGTTCCGCGAATGCGGGTGTCGCTGGCGTGAGCCTCAACGGCATTGGCGTGCACGCGGACAAATCAGCCGTCGAGCATGTCTATTACAAGAAGCGCTATTATAGGAACCGTCACTGGCGGCATCACCGCAAGTGGGTATGCCGCTACCGTTTCGGTCATCGTCACTGCTACTGGCGCTAATCGCACCAAGAACTTGTGATTTTTATTCGAAGGTAGCGCTGCGGCGCTGCCTTCTTCTGACACAGTTCCTTTGCATAGCTTCGCACCCCTGAGCTAGCCAAAAACGAGGCATTTCATGTCAAAACTCTACGTCGCTTTGGTTGCTGCGTTGTTGTTCGCTCCAGCCGCCTATGCCGCCGATGACCAAAAAGAACCGCCGAAATTAGGCGCGGCAGATATCAAAAAGAATCTTGATGCCGCGGCCTCCGATCCGGCCAAGGTCAAAGCCTATTGCGCCATGGCGAAGAAGATGGACGAGATCGGCGACGATGAGAAGAAAGCCGAAGCGGCTGGCGACGAGATCGACGGGTATTTCAAAACCCTCGGCGATGACTTCGAAAATGCCTGGGATTCGGGCCAGGACGCAGCCGACGGTTCACCCGAAGCGAAGGCCATGGACGAAGGCGTGTCGGCGCTCGACGCCAAGTGCAAATAACACCGACGCTCCGCGGCCCCGTATGTTCGTAAAAAGGGCGAGCCGCGAACTCTGATCTTCCTCCTCGACCACAACGCACCATGCGCCGCCCTGGCCGGACGGGCGTGGTGCGTTCTTGTTCCGACGAACGGCCTCACGGGGGCCGATGCCGGTCGAAAATGGCCCCGACTTGCGCAAAACCACGATCGCCCGTATATAGCGGCCATCTCACACGCGAGACATTAGCGCCATGCGGATTAAAAGCCCCGCATCGTGCTCCGGTGGGGAAGCGCTAAGCCCTTAAAAGGTCAAGCAATTCTCTTCTCAAGTCTCGCGGAGGTCTAACCGGAAAAGGATACGTAACGGATGGCACTTCCTGCCTTCAACATGCGTCAGCTATTGGAAGCTGGCGTCCACTTCGGCCACCAATCGCATCGCTGGAACCCTAAGATGGCGCCGTTCATCTATGGGTCGCGCAACAAGATTCACATCCTCGACCTGACGCAGACGGTGCCGCTGTTGCACCAGGCGCTGCTCAAGGTTTCCGACACCGTCGCCGGCGGCGGCCGCGTGCTGTTCGTTGCCACCAAACGCCAGGCGTCCGACGGCATCGCCGAAGCCGCCAAGCGCAGCGCTCAGTACTTCATCAATCACCGCTGGCTCGGCGGCACGCTGACCAACTGGAAGACGGTGTCTCAGTCGATCCGTCGTCTCCGTCAGCTTGATGATATTTTGGCCGACCCGCAGGGCCGCACCAAGAAGGAAGTGCTGAACCTGACGCGCGAGCGCGAAAAGCTCAATCAATCGCTTGGCGGCATCAAGGATATGGGCGGCACGCCCGACCTTCTCGTCGTCATCGACACGAACAAAGAGTCGATCGCCATCCAGGAAGCGCGCAAGCTCAATATCCCGATCGTCGCGATCGTCGACACCAACTGCGATCCCGACGGCATCGACTTCCCGGTGCCGGGCAACGATGACGCCGGTCGCGCCATCACGCTCTATTGCGATCTGATGGCGCGTGCCGCGCTCGATGGCCTCGAACGTTCGCAGGGCTCGTCGGGTGCTGACGTCGGTGCGTCCGAGACGCCGCCGGCTGAAGACCTGCCGAAAGCGGTCTTCAAGGGCATCGAAGCACCGCGCGGCGAAGCCGACGATCTGAAACGCATCACCGGCATCACGCCCAAGATCGAGCAGCGCCTCAACGACGCCGGAGTCTACCACTTCTGGCAGATCGCCGATCTCGACGCCGACCTTACCGAGGCGCTCGACCGTCAGCTGAAGCTCAAGGGCCAGATCGCCAAGGAAGACTGGGTTCCTCAGGCCAAGAAGCTCGTCGAGGCAGCCAGCGTTTAAGCGTTGGCGTTTCGACATGAAAGTGACGCGCATTTGAAGCGCGAACGTGAATGAACATTTGATGAGGCGCCCACTCGGGCGCCTCGAACCTCATAGGTGACAGCAATGACGACGATCACCGCCGCTGACGTAAAAAAGCTGCGCGACATGACCGGCGCCGGAATGATGGACTGCAAGACCGCGCTGACCGAGACCAACGGCGATATCGAAGCCGCCGTTGATTGGCTGCGTAAGAAGGGTCTGTCCAAGGCCGCGAAGAAATCTGGACGCATTGCCGCCGATGGCCTCATCGGCATCGTCGCGCGCGGGCGTGAGGGCGCGGTCGTGGAGGTCAACTCCGAAACCGATTTCGTCGCGCGTAACGAGCAGTTCCAGACGCTCGTGCGCGAAATCGCGGGTCTGGCGCCGGCTGCGAAGGGCGATCTCAACAAGCTTCTCGCCGCGACGTATCCGGGCTCGAAGAACACGGTCGAGACCCAGCTGCAGGAAGCCGTCGCGACCATCGGCGAGAACATGACGCTGCGCCGCACGTCCGAGATTTCGGTGAAGGAAGGCGTCGTCGCTGACTACGTCCACAACCGCGTCGCTGACGGGCTGGGCAAGATCGGCGTGCTCGTCGCGCTCGAAAGCGCAGGCGATGAGCCGACGCTGTTCGAGATCGCGCGCATGATCGCGATGCATGTCGCGGCCGCCAGCCCGCTTGCCCTGGATATCTCTGCGGTCCCCGCCGAGGTGATTGAGCGCGAGAAGGCGATCCTGGCTGAAAAGAACCAGGGCAAGAAGCCCGACGTCCTCGAAAAGATCATCACCGGCGGCATCAAGGCCTTCGCCAAGGAAAACTGCCTGCTCGAGCAGCAGTACATCCACGACAGCACCAAAACCGTCGCTCAGGCCGTCAAGGAATCTGAGAGCCGCGCCGGCGCCGCCATCAAGGTCGCGGGCTTCGTCCGCTACGCGCTCGGCGAAGGCATCGACAAGAAAGAGGAAGATTTCGGCGAGGAAGTCCGCAAGCTCGCAAGCGGCGGCCGCTGAAATCAGCGGGAAGCATCCTGCCGGGTATCATCTGGCCGGAATCGCTTCCGCGGGTTAGGTATCGACCGGCTGGTCCTCGCGACCGGCCGGTTTTTCGTATCTATTCGAGATCGTCGAGCCGAATGGGAGTGAACGGGATGGCTGATGCGCAGGGTCTCAAATACAAGCGGCTGCTGCTGAAGCTTTCCGGCGAGGCCCTCATGGGCAAGCAGCCCTACGGCATCGACATGGACGTGGCCGATCGCCTCTCGCGCGACATCGCCGATGCCCTCGCGGCCGGCGCGGAAATCGCTGTCGTGGTGGGAGGCGGCAACATTTTCCGCGGCTTGTCAGGCGCCGCCAAAGGTATGGACCGCGCTACCGCCGACTACATGGGCATGCTGGCGACGGTGATGAACGCCCTCGCGTTCCAGAACTCCCTCGACCGCCGCGCCGTCCCGGCCCGCGTGTTGTCGGCCATTCCCATGCAGACAGTGTGCGAAAGCTACGTCCGGCCGAAGGCCTTAGCGTATCTCTCGCGGGGGCAAGTCGTCATCTTCGCGGCCGGAACCGGAAACCCCTTCTTCACCACCGATACGGCCGCCGTCCTCAGAGGGATTGAGATGAATTGCGACGCCGTCCTGAAGGCTACTCAGGTCGATGGGGTCTACTCGGCCGATCCCAAGAAGCACAAGGACGCCGAGCGCTACGACAGGCTGAGCTATTCACAGGTTTTAGCCAACAATCTCAAAGTGATGGACGGCGCGGCCATTGCCCTTGCCCGGGACAACGGACTTCCGCTAATTGTGGTCTCCATCGAAGAACCGGGCAATCTCTTGAAGGCGCTGCGCGGAGAAGCGCGCCAGACCGTTATTGAGGGAACCGGTTGAAGGCTGCTGAAGCCTGTCGCTGCGCTACGGTTCCCCCGCAGGCGTAAGCGTGTCGGGCTTCGCATGCCGGGAAGGAATAGGAAATGTCTACGGCTACTCACGACATCAAAGAAATCGAAAAGCGCATGCGCGCGTCAATCGACGCCCTGAAGCGCGAATTCTCGGGCCTTCGGACGGGCCGCGCCAGCGCCAACCTGCTCGATCCTGTTCAGGTGATGGTCTACGGCTCACGCATGCCGCTCAACCAGGTCGCGACGGTTTCGGTCCCCGAGCCACGAATGATCACGGTTCAGGTTTGGGATCGCAGCAACGTCATCGCCGTCGACAAGGCAATCCGCGAAGCCAATCTCGGGCTCAACCCGATCACCGACGGTCAATTTCTTCGGCTGCCCATTCCGTCGCTCACCTCCGATCGCCGTCAGGAACTGGCCAAGCTCGCACACAAGTATGCCGAGCAGGCCAAGGTTTCGGTCCGAAACGTCCGCCGCGAAGCAATGGACATTTTGAAGAAACTTGAGAAAGACGGCAAAATGAGTCAGGACGAACAGAGAGGAAATTCTGACAAAGTGCAGGAACTTACCGACCGCCTGATCAAGGAGATTGACGTTACTCTCGTCGCGAAAGAGGCTGAAATTCAAAAAGTTTGACCATTGGGGCCGTTTTGCTGGCTTGATGTCGTGTAAGGATTTTTGAGATTTCCATTCCAGAGGGCCATTCGACAGTGGCGGCAGTAGCGAAGCCTACGGACGACCGGCCCGGTCTTCTACTTCCGCCGAAGCATGTCGCCATTATCATGGACGGCAATGGCCGCTGGGCGCGCGACCGAGGTTTGCCGAGAACGCTTGGCCACCGCCAAGGTGTCGAGGCCGTCCGCCGGGCGGTCCGCGCCGCCATTGAACTCAACATCACCTATCTGACGATCTTCAGCTTCTCGTCCGAGAATTGGAAACGCCCCGTCGACGAGATCGACGATCTGATGGGCCTGATGAAGCGCTTCATCCGACGCGACCTCGCCGACCTCCATAAGTCCGGCGTCCGTATCAGGATCATCGGCCAACGTCAGCACGTCGACAGTGAATTGATGAGCCTAATCGACGAAGGCGTCGAGCTGACCCGGAACAACGACAAGCTGACGCTGGTCATCGCATTCAACTACGGCTCGCGCACCGAGATCGCCGTCGCCGCGCGCAAGCTCGCCGAGCAGGTGGCGGCCGGCACGCTCGATCCCGCCGACATCACGGTCGAGCGCATGGCGAACGCACTTGATACCTCCGGCATTCCCGATCCGGATCTCTTGATCCGTACGTCGGGTGAAATGCGCTTGTCGAATTTTCTACTGTGGCAGACCGCGTATTCCGAATTCGTCTTTCTCGATTGCTATTGGCCGGATTTCGACAAGTCCTCGTTCGAAGCAGCCATTGCGGAATTCCGCGCCCGCGAGCGCCGCTTCGGCGGTTTGACCAAACGCTCCACGGCCTGAGGGGCTGGCCATCATGCCGTCGGAAAATCCTGACGATCGGCGCCAGCGCGTTTTCGCCCCTCTGATTGATTTTTTGCCGACCGAGTTGAGACTCCGCGTCGTCTCCGGCGTCGTCATTGGCGTCGTCGCGCTCGCCATGCTCTATTGGAGTCCGGGCGCTTTCGCTTTGCTGACGTTTCTCGTCGCCGCCGCGATGAGCTGGGAGTGGGGCGCGATAGTACGGGGAACGATGCCGGACAGCGGGTTGATCGTCCATATACTCACGGTGTTGGCGGCTGCCATTCTTACCGCCGGCGATATGGCGGGCTTGGCGATTGTGGCAGCCATCGTCGGTGCCGCTGTCGTGGCGGTATTGACCATGGCGACGGATCGGACGCGGCTGTCCGGTGCGGGCGTGCTTTATACAGCGCTCCCGGTCGTCGCGTTGGGCTGGCTGCGGAGTGACGAAACGCTTGGCTTTCTCGCCACCCTCTTTGTCGTTCTCGCCGTTGTGATCACAGACATCGGGGCATTTGCCGCGGGCCGCACCATCGGCGGACCCAAACTGTGGCCCGAGATCTCGCCCAATAAAACCTGGTCGGGGCTGATCGGCGGAATTGCGGCGGCGGCCATCGCCGGCATTCTGTTTTCCTGGCTCTCCGGAACGGGCGGCGCCCTGTGGCTGGCGGGTCTTGGCCTTATCGTTGGCTTGGTTGCCCAAGGTGGCGATCTCGCCGAATCGGCATTGAAGCGGCATTTCGGCCGAAAAGATTCCGGAGACTTGATCCCGGGACACGGCGGCTTCATGGATCGCATGGACGGACTTGTGTCGGCGAGTGTCGCCGCCGCCCTGATCGGCTTTTCGATCGACGCATTTGCGCCCGCTCGCGCGCTTTTATACGGATCATGATGGAATGGCAGTGACCGCGAGCATGCCGCACCGTTTGCCCGAGCGTTCGTCATCGGCCCGTCGGCGCGCCGACGACGCGTCGCGTCCGATGCGGCTCAGCGTATTGGGTGCGACAGGCTCCGTCGGCACCAGCACGCTCGATCTCGTCTCTCGCACCCCGGACCGTTTCGAAATCGTGGCGCTCACCGCCCAGTCGAACGCAGTGGAACTCGCGGCCCTCGCGCGCCGCCACCGTGCCAAGCTTGCCGTCATCGGCGATGAAACGCGCCTTGCCGAGTTGCGCGACGC
>JBEVLH010000101.1:0-3094 GCA_040509255.1 Hyphomicrobium sp.
TCGTTGATGGAAAACCCCGCCCAGCGTCCGAGATCGAGATCGCGAAGTCCCTCGTCGACCTCGGCGGTGAGGCCAAGGGCGGCCGCCGTTTCCTTGGCTCTTCTAGACGAACTGACTAACACCGCCGACGCCCTAGGCAATTCCTTGCCCAGCGCTTCGGCATCTTGCTGGCCCCGTTGGTCAAGCCCCTCGTCCAACGGAAAAGCAGCAGCCCTGACCGCGGGAGTCGAAGCGTTGGCGACAAAGGTCAAACGGGGTGGCATCCTGGCTTATCGCTTACGTTGACAAATTTCCGGCCGAGCCTAAGGTGAGGCGTGCATCGTCAGGGGCATGGAAGCCGGTGAAATTCCGGAACGGTCGCGCCACTGTAATCGTGGACGTCTTCCAGCGTCCATCGAAAGTCAGACCCTTCCCTTTGATCAGCGCACGTCTGTCACACGGGACGCGTAATCCCAAGGAGGCTATTGATGACCTACTCTTCGATCGCGCAAGCCGGTCACGCCGCGCCAATCCCGGTTCGCGAAATCTTGCCATGGGCCGTTTTCGCGGGCCTGTTGTTCCTGCTCGCGATGTATTTCGTGGGCGTCGAAGAGGGCGCAACGTCTATCTTCAACGGGATGTACGTGCACGAGTTCGTACATGACGGCCGCCATCTCCTCGGCTTCCCGTGTCATTGAGCGGCGGAGAACAAATAGATGGGAAATCTATTGTTGCGCGGCATGCTGGCCGGGCTTCTCGCTGGATTTTTGGCGTTCGGCTTCGCTAAGGTTTTTGGTGAGCCGCAGGTGGACCGAGCTATCGGTTTCGAAGAGCAAGCGGCAAAAGCCAAGGGTGAGGTCGAGGAGCCGGAAATCGTTAGTCGCGCGGTTCAGGCCAGCGTCGGCTTGTTTACCGGTGTGACGGTTGTCGGAACTGCAATGGGCGGGCTTTTCGCGCTTGCCTTTGCGTTCGTAAACGGTCGTCTCCTGCAAGTTCCGCCCCGTGCCGCGGCTCTGATCGTTGCGGCGGTCGGGTTCATCGTCATCTATGTCGTTCCAGACCTCAAATATCCGGCCAATCCGCCGGCGGTCGGTTCACCGGAAACGATCGGTTATCGAACCCAGCTCTATTTCGGAATGATTGTCTTTTCGCTTGCCGCTTTGGCAATTGCCATCAGCGCGGGACGGCAATTCGTAGCGAGCTGGGGAACGTGGAACGCGGTCCTCCTCGGAGCTGGCATCTATATCGCCCTGACGTCGCTGGCGGGCTACGTGCTGCCGACTATCAACGAGGTTCCGGAGGGATTTCCGGCAGATCTGCTTTGGAATTTCCGCATCGTCGCGTTTGGTATTCAAGGCATTCTGTGGACGGCAATCGCGCTCATCTTTGGCGCTAGTCTAGAGCGAGAGCGCTCGCTGATCGCCTCGCGCACACGGGAAGCTCATTAACGTCTAACGCCGATGCCGAGTCGCTGCGTGCGGCTTGGCATCGCGTTTTGCCGGTTGCCTGAAGGTCATCCAAACGTGGCACGTCATTCGCCTTGCATAGGTATCTGCAAGCTCGACAACGCGACAGGCTTTTGCCTTGGATGCGGACGAACGGGCGAGGAAATCGGCGACTGGATCGCGATGAGCGAGGCCCAGCGCGATGACGTCTGGGCCGAACTGCCTAAGCGGCTGACGAGGTTTTCTGCCCGCACCCGGCTGCTTCCTTGGATACGGGATGAACTCGTCGACTGGGTACGCGACAGCATAGTGGCGCAGCGCGGCACTTGGCTTGTGGGAGAGCCGGGCGCGGCCGCCGAATTTCCCGTCCGCGATGATTTATCGATCGACGTCCGCGTCGAGGAAGGCGTGGTCACGGCGCAACGGCGGGACGGGGCCTTTCGTCTTCGCGTGAACGAGAAGGTTCGCGCTTTTGCCTTTGGTGATGGCGCCCCAATTGTCCTGGGCTTGCCGAAGGGCCGGGCGACGATCGCCTCAGCGTCATCCTTTCAGGCGCTCGGCCCCGATAACGATGCGATCGCCGAGAGCGATCGCGCAAGGCAGCTATTTGATCTCGGATTTGGCCACCAGAGAAGCCGATTTTGTATTCGGACCAGCGATGAAACGCTGGCATCGGCGCTTTCTAATCAGAATGGCCGATCCTGGTCGGATGTCGCGCTGGAACTCCGGGATCAGCTGATTGCGACAAGCCCCCACCGCATCGTCGAAACGGCCGCCGCTCGGATTGAGGTGTTCACGGGGATGCCGGACTTCGAAAAGCTTTCCCCCAACGATGCCCAGACCCTTTTCCTGCCGACGTTCCTCGAGCCGGGCGCGGACATACCCGACAGATTGGCTTTGCCCGACTACGCTGCGCCAATTGCGGTTTTTTATCCTGACAAAACATAGCTCCAGCCCGCCAGCTAGAGGTCGTTGTCCCCAGTTCTCAGGGCGCGCCTTGCGCTGGCGGGTTGAGAGGGCACGTACGCCGTAGTAGTGACGTTTTCGCTGATTATAAATACCTTGAGAGTCAAAGAGAGGATCGGATGCGCAGCATTGGCCTGGGACTCGTACTCGCGACCGTCGCTCTGATTTCAGCTTCGGCACACGCGGATGAACGGCTGCAATCCTCCTTTACCGCACTTGTCGGTAAGGGGTTCGAGGTGAAATCGGTCACGCTCATCCCCCTCGATGTTGCCAAGAGGGTTACGGAAAAAGTCCGGACCGATAACGTCGTTGTCACGCTTCAGAAGCAGGACACGGTTGCGGTTTGCTATATCGCGTTCGCCAACTGGGCGTTCATGAACAAGACGTCGCTGGATTCCTCAACGCTTTGCGAAGTACGCACCTCGGGCACGGAAGAGAGCGCGGCTCCTCCCACGGCCCCGGCTCCGACCGCCGAAGCACCTCCGTCTCCGCCGGCGGCAAGCGAGGCGCCTCCCGCTTCTCCACCAGAGCCTGCTACTCCACCCGCTGCGGGCGGCAATCCCTAAGACTTCATATTCAGGCGGGCAGCGGCTTCCTTGCGAAGACGGGTTTCAGGCGCGGTGTCGCGTAATCCAGAAACGCGCGGAGCTTCAGTGGTAGAAGGCCGTTAGCGGAATAAACGAAGCTTACGGGGATTGGCGCGG
>JBEVLH010000102.1:0-2797 GCA_040509255.1 Hyphomicrobium sp.
CAAATTCTTCCCTGAGCCAATCGGCTACCGCAGTCACATTCTCGACGGCCAATACGCGGCTTCGAAGTCGCGACGCCGACACGCAATCCCCCAATCCTGCCAAACTCATCCGTATCAAGACTAACGGAAAAGCGGTCGGCCGGGCAAGCGCGTGTTGGACCCGACCCTATGCCCGAGGTGTCTCGCGATTGTGTCTGCGAATGGCGAGCCACCGCATCATCGCGCCGAACGCCATGCCCGTGATGGGCCAGATGATCAGCGCGGGAACGATTGCAAACGGGTCCCGCGACTGGAGAAATTCGTTCAAGACGAAAATCAGTCCCACGGGCAAGCCCCAGGATATCACTCCAAATATCTTCGCTTCGCGCTTGCTCAGAACGCCCCAGACGTTCTTGTCCGGCGCTTCAAGCCCGCACAGCCGGCGCATGAGAACGGCGAGCGGCACGCCGATCAACGCTCCCACCGACAACGCCGCGATCACCGGAACCGACCCGCCGGCGCTTTTCAACACCGGCACGGCATTTGCCACCGGCAACAACGCAATCGAAAGCGCGGCGAAGATCCACGCGCCGAGACTGACGACGATCATTTGGGACTTCTCGGACATTTGGACGGCTCCTTTGAAGGCATTTTGCCTTCTGCCACGACGGCAATGCGAAGCCTGTTTCCCGCGTGACACCACATTCCGCGCGAATCCCTAGCGCGCGATCGCGTTCAGCGCTTAAAACGGAATTGCCTTTCGAAACGTCCGGCCAATAGAGCCAGCGCCTTTCGATATCGCGCGCCCGGCCTTTTTCGCGAGGCTCGCAACGATATCTACCGTCTTCAATCTTCGGATCGGATCGATACGAAGCGTCTTTGCGATCGTCGCGGAGCTGCGGGAAGAATCTGATGCCGCATACTCACGCTAAATGCTCGAGCGTCGCCCGTCAGTGGCGACGCTCAAGCACGAATCCATAAGTCTGTTTAGCCGTCCAGCTTAGCGGTCGGCCGAGATCATCGCTCAGTTTTCGCAACGGTTTCAGGCGAAACCGATTTCTTTGCAGTCTTGGCACTCTTGTCGTTTGCGTCGGAGGGTCGGTCGGTGGGCAGCTTTTCGCCTTCCTTCGACGTTTCGTGATGCTTGCCGCCGGGCGGATCGGTAGCATTCGTCGGGTCGTTATAATTGGTTTTAGACATCGTTTCCTCCTCGGTCTTTGATGGAAAACGACCGGGATTCAGGGGAGGTTCCATGATACCTTTGCGGCGTTAGCGGCGGCCCGACGAATGCGGGAGTATGGCGCGTCAGTTACTGCTTCCGTAACCCGAGTTGAACCGCCTGCTCGAGGGCCTGCAGAAATTGCGAACGGTCGCGCGGCGTGAACATCGCGTTGAACCCTCGGCTTTCTCCAGTCTCCCGCAAATGCTTTTGCATGTCGCGCATCGCCAGCGCCATCCCGATATTGGCATCGCTGAACGGCTTGCCTGTCGGCCCGACACAGCGCGCCCCGGCTTTCAAGCATCTGGCTGCGAGTAGAATGTCTGCCGTCACCACGATATCGTTGGCGGCGGCGTGCTCCGCGATCCAGTCGTCGGCCGCATCCGGCCCTTCGCTCACTACGACCCGCTTGACCAGAGGGCTGTCGTCGAGCCGCATCCAGCTGTTCGATACCATGTGGACCGTCAGGCCATGCCGCGTCGCGACGCGCACGACCTCTGCCTTCACCGGACACGCATCGGCATCGACATAAATTTGCATCATTCCTACCGGCGCTCAGGCTCGCATCATCGCTGTATCACGGTTTGTAACCCGTCCGGTCTGCGGCCGTAATTGTGCGGACGACGCAGCACGGCACGCCCGCCGCTATCACATTCGGCGGAATGGTTCGAGTGACCACGCTGCCCGCACCGATGATCGTCCCGTCACCGATGGTCACACCCTGATTGATATGCGCACCCGCACCGATCCAAACGCGATTGCCGATCGTGACGGGCTTCGCATAGCAGCCGCCAAGCGCTCTTTCTTCCGGATCGATAGCGTGATTGGCCGTGTATATGCCGACGCGAGGGCCAAAGAGTACATTGTCCCCGATTTGGATGCCGCCCCCGTCGAGCATCACGCAGTCGAAGTTGGCGTAGAAGTTGTCGCCGATCGAAATGTTGAATCCAAACTCGCAACGAAATGTCGGCTCGAAATGGACGTTTTTTCCGATCTTGCCTAACAGCTCCGCCAGAATAGCCTCGCGGCGATCCGCCGGGTCCTCGAAGCTTGCATTGTAACGATTGGCTAGCAGAACCGCCTTCTTACGGGCGGCCACAAGCTCGGGGGTCAAATCGTCATACATTTGGCCCGATTTCACCCGGGCCATTTGCTCGTCCAGACGCATGGCTTTTCCATTGTTTACTGATTACGGAGATGGCGAAGATCGAGACCGACGCAGGTCTTAACTCTTGAAACGAACCCGGAAGGCCACGGGTCCATTCCTCTCGCTGACATCCTGCGCTAGATCATGCCCAGGCATAAAGGGTCACCATGAAAGTCCTCATCGCGGGAGCGGCCGGATATCTGGGCGAGCACGTCGTCCGCGCCGCCATGGACGCGGGCCACGAGGTCGCCGTCTATGTCCGCGGCGGCACCGTGCGGTTTCCGCACGGGGTGCGCTTGATCGAGGGCGATCTCACCGACGTAGCTCTCCTCCAATCGGCCCTGGCCGACGTCGACGCTGCAATCTTTTCCGCGGGCCGTAACTTTCAACCTGGCCTACCCCTCGATGCCTACTACAGCCAGAATGTCTCCATCGTCGAGGCGTTTCTCGAG
>JBEVLH010000103.1:0-9557 GCA_040509255.1 Hyphomicrobium sp.
CTTGGAGAGGTTGCTTTGAGTCTATCGAGGCCGATTGCGTTGCCGGCTGCGGGGGAGGGGGTGGGGTCGGCGCCTTCGACAGATTGAGTTCCGGGACGGTTCCAAAGACCTTGCCTACGCCGCCGGCGAGGCCCGCCTGGACGAGAGACGCCGCCGTCAGCGGATCAGCGTTGACGCCGCGTATAAAGTCGGTCGCGGCTTGTTCCGTCACCCTGTCAACCCGCGACACCGGGATTTTGTCGGATGTCGAGAACACGACGACCGCATTCTTATCGAGCTGACTTGCAAAGCTCGGGCGGGCGCTGACGCTCTGCATCGTCGACGGCAGGTTGGCTACTGTCATGAAAAAGAACACGCCCCCGAATTTCGCCCGCGCGACTATTCCGGCGACACTCGGAACTGCCAAGCCGCGGGAAAGCAGGTCGGTATCGCGTGTTATTTCGGCGTTCGCCGGTAGGAAATATGTTCGGCCGTCGTACGACACGCCGTGGCCCGACAGAACAACGATTGCCGCGTTCGCCCCTGTCGCCCTCTGTGCAAAATCGCGGAGCGCGGCGCGTGCCGTTGCATCGCTCGGATTCTTGACGACAGTGACAACAAAGCCGCGCGCTTTGACGGCGTCCGCTATTTTCTGTCCTGTATCGGCCGTGACACTCGAGGGAGAAAAATGATCGTAATTCTCCACCGCCAATACGAGGGCGATCCTATCGACATCGCAGTATGCCGCTTGGGCAAATAAAGGAAGAAAACAAATGGCCGTTATTATCGTGGCGGATAGTGAATTCCGGCTGTTGGGTCTCGTCCAATACGGAAAGATACCGATGCGGTACCGCCACAGGCCACTGCCCATAACAATTTCCCTCGCCTTTAATATGGAATTTGGGCAGTCTCGAAGAGTTCGCGCGCGACGTAATTTTCTTAGGGCCAAGGGGGCTTAAAGTCCATGGGACTGAGGTTAAAATTTTTGTCGATCCTCATCGTATCCTTCGTCGCCGCGCTCGCCGTGTCCTCGGTCGTGTTCTATCGCGTTTCGAAGGCGAGCGCGCTTGAGCTGTTGCATGCTCAAATTGCGGTCCTGCGCGCTCAGGCGCTAGCGGTCCGCAGCTACACGTCCGACGAAATCAAGCCGCTTCTGAGCGATATGTCGAACGTGCAATTCCTTCCCCAGATCGTGCCGTCGTTCTCGGCCCAAAGCACTTTTTCGAAGTTCCGCGACCAGTTCCCAGACTTTTACTACAAAGAAGCCGCCCTCAATCCGACTAACCCCTCGGACGCGGCGACGCCCTGGGAAACGGACATGATAAATCTGCTGAGGAAAGACGCCTCGAAAAAGGAGGTCGTCACCATCCGGGACGGCGACAAGGGCCGTCAGTATACGGTCGCGTTCCCGCTCGCGATCAAGGCCGAGGCCTGCCTTTCGTGCCATTCGACGCCCGATAAAGCGCCGGCGTCGATGACGGCACTTTATGGCGATAAAAACGGGTTTGGCTGGAAGCTTAACGAGATCATCGGCGCCCAGATTTTCTCTGTCCCGCTGGAGAATACGGAGAAACAGATTTGGAGTAACCTTTATTTGCTGATCGGCTCCATGAGCGTGATCTTTTTAGGTTTGCTCGTCCTGGTCACGGCGCTCCTGCATTGGATGGTCGTGAGGCCGGTTATCAAGATGTCCGATATCGCCGAACGCGTCAGCATGGGCGACAGCACGCAACCTGAATACACGCTGCAGGGTTCAGATGAAATCGCATCTCTCTCTCGCTCCTTCAACCGGATGCGAAGGAGCCTCGACAACGCCCTGAAGATGCTTGAGACCTGATCATGTATTGGCTGGGAACCGCTCATTTCTCTGATCATTCCCGTCCTTGGCCGCGCAGGTGGCCGAGATGAACGCGGATATCGATCAGGGCGGTTTTTTCAACGCGACGGGCGATGCCCCGCTATCGGCGATCGGCAAATACCGCGTCGATGGTATCATCGGCCGGGGCGCGGTCGGCGTCGTCTATAAATGCTTTGATCCCAATATCTGCCGCCCGGTCGCGATCAAGACGCTGCGCCGCGAAGTTCTCGCTCACGTCGACGATCCACACGCTTTACTGCAACGCTTCGCTAGCGAGGCGCGCGCCGCCGGCGGCTGTCAGCATCCCAACATCGTGACGGTGTTCGACTACGTGGAGCAGGACGACGCTCCGTTCATCATCATGGAGTATGTGTCGGCGGGCACGCTCGATAACATCACACACTCCCGCATGCTCTTGCCCCTGCACCAGGTCGGGGAGATCATGGCTCAGTTGCTTTCGGCTCTCGAGCACGCGCATTCGAAGGGCGTGATCCACCGGGATATCAAACCGGCAAACATTCTCTGCCCGGCAGCGACGTCGATCAAGGTCACGGATTTCGGGGTCGCAAGATTTCAGGACCTCGGATTGACCAGGGGCGGCGGCGGCGCGCTCGGAACACCGAACTACATGTCACCCGAGCAGTTTCTCGGACGAGACGTCGATGGGCGCGCTGACCTCTTCGCGGCGGGCGTGATTTTGTTCCAGCTATTGACCGGCACAAAGCCCTACACCGCGTCCGATATTCCCGAATTAATGCGCAAGCTGCTCAACCAACCCCCACCACCGTTGGGCACGCTTCGGCCGGAGCTTCCCGCAAATCTCAATAATATCGTGCAAACTGCGCTGGCGCGAAATCCGACAGATCGCTTTCAGAGCGCATCCGCATTTGCCTCGGCGCTGATGGCCGCTCTTGACTCCGCGAGCAGCAGCCAGGGCACGGAACTCATCGATCTGACGCGTATTCCGCCGCGACTGCCGACCGATACATCGGATTCTTCGCGGGCGTCTCTCAATCGGACGATGGCGGAACGGCTGACACAGGACACGCTCGGTCAGCTCGAGGAAAAGCTTGCGCGGTCGATCGGACCGATCGCGCGTCTGGTACTGGTGCGGGCTTCGCGAGAAACGGTCGATGCCGACCAGTTTCTCAGCCACCTCACCTCGCATATTCGCATTCCGAAAGAGGCCGAAGCGTTTCGAAGCTCCGCTGAGCGCTGGCTGCGCGATGATCAAGGAATAGCGGGAGCTCAACTCGACGCCGTCATCTCGGAGGCTGAAGTCAAGGAGGCGATCGGATATCTGCTGCCTATAATCGGCCCCGTCGCGAAAGTCATCGCGGAGCGCGAAGCGAGGACAGCCATCGGCCGGGAAGATTATTACGTTCATTTGGCCCGCGCGATTGGAGACGACAAGGATCGTGCTCGGTTCTTGAAGCGCCACGCGCCGGATAGTGATGTCCGCCGCGAGTCTGGTGGTTGAGCCGATGGCGTCGTTTCCTTCGGACCGGGAGAACCCGCGCGGCAGGTTCAAGCGTCGGCTGAGGGCCGCCTTCTCTGCGGATATCGCGAACTTCAGCGGCAACGTTTCTGTGAGCGAGACGCGGGCCTTCGGCAATCTCGCCGATGTTCTGGAGGTCGGCCGCGAAGAGCTTGACCGCTACGAAGGTGTACTGCTCGGCGTGCCCGGTGACGGCCTTTTTGGCCTGTTCGAAAGCGTCGTCAATGCGGTCCACTGCGCCATATCCATTCAGGAACGCTTGGCGGCGGACGTAAGCTTCGGCAAGGCGATGCGCTTTCGGATCGGTGTGCATCTGGGCGATGTGCTGTTTGATGGTGATGTGCCCTTCGGCGAAACGCTCAATATCGCGACACGGCTCCAGGCATTGGCCGATCCGGGTGGTACGCTCGTCTCGGGCGCCGTCGTCGATGCTGTGTCAGCGCGGATCTCGGCGCACTTCGAGGCTCGCGGCGTTCCTCAGCTTAAGAACATCCCGCGGCGCATTGCGACGTTTGCAGTGTATCCCCGGTTTGACTCGCCCGATCCCGAGGAGCGAAGCAAAACCGAACCTCTCGATCACACGATGCAGCTGCCGAGTCGCAAGAAACCGGCGGTCACGGTGCCGCCGGCGAATGATTACCGTATTGCCGATGATGATCCGATGGCCATGTTCCCAACGGTCGAAGAACCGGCCTCGCCGCCACGCGTTGATCCTCCGCCGGCCTCGAAAGTGGCAGCACCATCGGAAGTGCGCGATCCTGGACCGGTCTCTTCGGTTATTGAGCCAGTTTCCGCTGTTGCCGAGCCAATTCCAGCTCCGGTATCCCGAGCGCCACGCTCGGCACTCGACGTACCTCTGACGCCCGACGTTGTGGCGTTTCTCGGAGAAGCAATCTCCGAGCACTTAGGGCCGGTCGGTCGTGTCATGAGCGTGAGAAAATCGAAATCCTGCACCAGCATTGCAGATCTGTTCGCGGCTTTGGAAAAGGAAATTCCGAGTCTATCGGAGCAGCACGCCTTTCGATCTCGCGTCAAGCGCCGCCTCGAACCCTAGCGCGGAGGCGTGGTGGCATTTGCGTTCTCTCCCCGGCATTACGAACCAGGATGCCTCTCAAGAAAATCCGTCATTAACTGCGCGATCTCATCCACCTTTTCATCTAGAGCGAAATGGCCGGCATCCAGGAGATGCAACTCCGCGTCGGGCAGATCGCGCTTATAGGCCTCCGCGCCGGCCGAGATGAACGACGGATCATAGCGTCCCCATAAGATGAGCGTCGGCGGCCGGTGAACTCGCAGCCAAGTTTGCCATTTGGGATATGAGGCAACGTTCGTGCGATAATCGTAAAGCAGCGCCGCTTGGATTTCCTGCTCTCCCGGCCGAGAAAGGATGGCATATTCGTCAGTCCAAGAATCCGGATTATAGCGCTCCGGATTTGGGCTTCCCGCGATATGGCGCTGCTTGGCGGATTCCAGCGACGTAAAGATCGCCGCTTGCTCGAGATGTTGTCGCGGGTCGGCCCAGTATTGAGCGATGGCAGCCCATTTCTTTCCAAGACCTTCCTCGTACGCATTGGCGTTTTGCACGATGAGGGTGCGCAATCGATCGGGATGCGCCTCCATGATCCGAAAGCCGACCGGACCGCCATAGTCCTGAAGATAGAGGTCATAGCGATCAATCTTCAGCTGCTCAAGAAGTCCTCTTATTGTCGTAGCCAGATGATCAAATGTGTACGCGTATCGAGATGGCGGAGGCGCGTCGCTCTGGCCAAATCCCGGATAATCAGGCGCGATAATGTGATAGCGGCTGGCCAGCAGCGGGATCAAAGTATCGTACATTCTCGAGGATGAGGGATACCCGTGCAGAAGCACGATCGTGCGAGCCTCCCTCGGACCGGCTTCCCTATAGAAGATCCCGACGCCGTCGATCTGAGCGCGATGATAAGTGGTCGTGCTGGATACCGAAGGCATGGGCATCGACGCGATCGCGACCGACGTGGGCGGGGCAAAAGAACTCATTTGGCCAGCCTCGTCATTGAAGCTTCTCCAGAAGGTACTGGTCGTCGTCAGACGATTGCCCTGGGCTTGCCCTCGGAATTGTCGCCTCCGTCACCGTGTCCAAATCCCAGTCATATGAGCGGTCGAGGCCGGACTCAAGTCGGCGGGGTGGCAGCCTTCGGAGGCGCTGGCAGTCACGAGCGGCCATAAGCATAATAAGATGCTTAGAGTCTTCGTAGAAGGTGAGGATGAACGGATTGCCTCGTATTGTGCGTTCTGGAGTGCTCGGCTATGGCCGTGCGGTAGCGCAGGTGTCCTGGACTTCACAGGCATGCCATTGCCCGCGGCAGCTGGTTGTTTGAAGACAGCGAAAGGCTCACTGTTCAATCTTGGTATCTTCCTAGGAGATTGCCTTGCGACTTGCGTTCACCCTTGCTCGGGCCGTCGGGAACACCCCGCTCATCAAGCTCCGCCGGGCGTCGGAGGAAACCGGATGCACCATCCTCGGCAAAGCCGAGTTCATGAACCCCGGGCAGTCGGTGAAGGATCGTGCCGCGCTCTTCATCTTCAACGAGGCGTGGGAGAAAGGTCAGCTTCGGTCAGGCGGAGTGATCGTTGAGGGAACGGCCGGGAATACCGGCATCGGACTCACCATGGTCGGCAACGTGATGGGCTGCCGCACCATCATCGTGATCCCCGACAATCAATCGATCGAGAAGAAGAATGCGCTTCGGCTTTTGGGCGCGCAGCTCGTCGAGGTGCCGGTCGTTCCTTACGCGAACCCCAACAACTATGTGAAGTATTCCGAGCGACTGGCGGCGATCCTGGCCCAGACGGAACCCAACGGCGTCATCTGGGCGAACCAATTCGACAACCTCGCCAATCGGCAAGCCCATGTCGAGACGACCGCTGCCGAGATCTGGGAACAAACCCAAGGCAGGCTCCATGGCTTCGTCTCCGCTGTCGGTACCGGAGGAACGCTTGCCGGTGTCGCTCAAGGGCTGCGTGAGAAAAGCAAGGACATCAAGATCGCCTTGGCCGATCCGCCGGGGGCAGCGCTATACTCTTATTACACCACGGGCCAATTGAAGGCTGAGGGCTCGTCCATCACCGAGGGTATCGGGCAGAGCCGCATCACGAAAAATCTTGAGGGGTTCACGCCGGATTTTTCGTATCAAATCCCGGATGCCGAGGCCCTCGAGATCGCATTCAATCTCGTGCGCGAAGAAGGTCTCTGCTTAGGCACCTCGAGCGGCGTCAATGTTGCGGGGGCTATCCGGCTCGCCAAGCAGCTTGGACGCGGCAAAACTATTATTACCGTCCTATGTGATCTCGGCACGCGGTATCAGTCCAAGATGTTCAACCCGCAATTTCTGCGAGAGAGAAACCTGCCCGTACCTGAATGGCTTGAGCAAGCTCAACCAATGCTGCCTACGGCCTTTGTCGACGTGATAGACAATAGGCCCGGTCAATGAAAAAGAGCTCTGGTCGGCTCGGCTGTCTAGATTGCCGGCGCGGCGTGCGGATCGACGAGTGCAAGCAGGTCATCCGGAGAAGGCAACTCCGGACGGGAAACGGAGTTGCCGCCGAGCGGCTCGCATTGGAGCGTGCATTAAGCTTCCGACCCATTCACGAAGCGATGTCGTCGATGATCACAAATTGTCCGTCGGGACTTTCCTCGCGCGCAAACTTGATGGCCGCCTGGCGCGTACGGAATAGGCCGGCCTTGGTTCCCGTTTGCTCGCGGATTTGCCACCAGCCGTTCGGCTCGATTGCCAAATGAAATATCGGCTTCGAAGAATTGCTCCGCAGATCCGGAGTTGACTGGCGATCCTTCGGTGCAGGCGCCAATACCTTTGGAGCGGGCGCCTGGAATGCATGTCGGCAAGCGCGGTTGGCGGTAGATGTAAGTTCAAGCAAGCGCGCCTCATAGAACGAATGGGATGTCAGGGCATAACCTCGTTCCGACGAATTCGGCTTTGATAGCATTAGAGCCTCCGAAATTTTCTTTTCCGACGATTGAGCTGGGGCGTGTAGCGTTCGAAAGCCATGCGCGTCTCCGGGCGATCTTCTAGGATTTCCATAGGCGATCGACAGCGCCGGGCTTGAAGAACTCAAACCTGTGGGGTCGCGCGATGTTGGGCGTTTGCCGCCCTGGCAACGATGAGAACGTGCGTGCCGTGGTCGATCCAGCCCGGCCGCCGGCAAAGTTTCTCTTCAAGCTGCTCCAGCTGTTCCAGAACCATTCGCCGCTCTGGCGAGCCTCGAAGAAGGGCCGCGGTCCAGTTGCCATCGGCGGCAAACCTTCCCGCAAAGATATCTATTGCGCGCAGTTCGTTGATGTCCGCGTAGGGCAGAAACATCGCTCGTAGAGATTGGGCGGTATACATCTTGAAGGGAATTTTATGACGGCTGGTATCATCCAGCGTCACGACGAGTTCACCTTCGACATTGTCATGGTGATACTCACGCACGTGTTCCATGCCGATGATGCAGGCCGTAGGCGGGCTGCCAAGCGATCTGAGGGTCGCGATGACGTTGCCAGACGAAACTCGGCACAGCTCTTTGACTGCCGCCGGCAATGACTCCTCGGCCAGATGATTGAGGACGGTATAGTTGCATAATACAAGATCGAAATGCCGATCGGCCCAAGGTAGCGGTTTGGATAAATCGCATTCTTGAAACTCGATTGTAAAACGCCGGTTGGAAGCCGAGAAAGCCAAGCTGCGAGCGTTCCGTCGCGCGATTGCCAACTGCTTCGTCGAAATATCGACGCCGATGACGGTCGTTCCCAAGCCGATTTCTCGCGCATAGCTTGCAATTCTCGTCGTCCAAGTTCCGGGACCGCATCCGGCATCTAGCACGCGAACATTGGAGATGTTCGCTTGACGCAGTTGATTGAGCGACGCGCGTAGTTCCTGCCATACGATGGCATCGGCATGCTCGTAGCGGCCGAACGTCGACGATGCCTCGCCAGAAGTGTTGTCGCCGTCCGCATAGGAGCCATAATCATCTCCCACGTGGTCGTACGCGCGGGCCGCAAAAATTGTCGGCGCCGGGGTCGCGCGACCTATGTCATCGGCATCCCAATGCTCGAGCGAGTGGCGGGAAGGCGTCCTACGACTGATGCTGCGAGGCGCAGAAGTGAGGTCGTAAGCATGTGGCATGGTTCGTCTCCATATCGACAGCGAAGATGCTGCATCACCGGAGAGTTGATTGGGGGCGCGTATATCCTCAAGGAGGGAGCGGCGCTGATTTCCTACAAATCTTATAGTAACGGCCGAGGCGCGATTTTCGGTTTGCGCAAGCCTACGTAACACCGCAACTGCGGCCGGGCTTTCATTTCATTCCGAATTGCAAAGTAAGCAGACATCCTCGCGCCGGACCCGACGCGAACGCATAAATGATAAGTTCAAAAAAAATGGTCGGACGTTGCAGGGAGCAAGACGTCCGACCGTTCGAGTTAAAGGCCCAATGCGGGCTCGGCCACCATCTGCGAATTTCAGTTGGCTGGCGGAGCGCCCCTGAACATCGTCGGCAAATGCTTCATGCCCATCGATTCGAAGCGCGGATTTGATACCGCACTATCAGCCGGATGGTAGGCGCTGACAATTAGGCCAGCGGCGGCCATCAACGCGGCGACGGCGAGCAGGTTGTAAGCCGACTTCCGGATGGCGCTTTTGCTCCACGCGGGAAGGGCGGGTGCAGGTACTCGGTTTAATTCGATGCCTTGATAAGTCATGGCACGTCTCCTTTCGTATGCGGGAGACTTAGCGACGCCGATATTTGAAATCGAGATGACCCGAGCGATTGCGGTATAGGAAGCTCATAAGGATGCTACGCGTAGAACGTCGACTTCTGGAATGAAGACGTCTTTTCAGCTCTGTGAGCTAAGGGTCAAGATCGGTAATCGCGCGCTTCCGCTGGCGCCACGGCTCGTGGCAGGTCAGGGACTTTTCGGCGCATCAACTGGTCGGGCCAGATTTTCTCCAGGCTCCATCTTCCTCCAGGCGTTCAACCGCTGTTCCGCACACGAATTCTCGGCTCTGAGGCCGGTCTAAGGTGTGGGAACGGAAAACCTGGTCGGTTGATGTGGCAGGAGCCGGATTTATGGTGCCCAGAAGAGGACTCGAACCTCCACGCCTTGTGAGCGCTAGTACCTGAAACTAGTGCGTCTACCAATTCCGCCATCTGGGCTTGTGGGGTGTCAGGTAAATTGTGCTGGCG
>JBEVLH010000104.1:0-3056 GCA_040509255.1 Hyphomicrobium sp.
TTTGGTGACGAGCGAATCCATTCGAGTTCGCGCGACAAGGCTTTCTGCTTGCTCTCTTCCTGCGCCTTCTCTGTCGCCTCGCGCTTGGCCTTCTGCTCGAGCCAACCCGAGTAATTGCCCTTCCACGGCACGCCCTGCCCGCGGTCGAGTTCGAGCGTCCATTCGGTGATGTTGTCGAGAAAGTAGCGGTCGTGGGTGACCAGGATGACGCAGCCCGTGTATTCCTTCAGATAGCGTTCGAGCCAGGCGACACTCTCGGCGTCGAGGTGGTTGGTCGGCTCGTCGAGGAGGAGGATGTCGGGTTTCGACAGCAGAAGCTTCGTCAGCGCGACACGACGTTTCTCGCCGCCTGATAACTTCGTCACATCAGAATCGCCCGGAGGCGAGCGGAGTGCGTCGAGCGCCTGCTCGACCTGGGCGTCGAGATCCCAGAGATCCTGGGCGTCGATCTGGTCTTGCAGAGCGGTCATTTCGTCGGCCGTCTCTTCCGAGTAATTGGCGGCAATTTCGTTATAGCGGTCGAGGATGGCTTTCTTCTCCGCCACCCCTTCCATGGCGTTGCCGAGCACGTCCTTATTCGGATCGAGTTCCGGCTCTTGCGGCAGATAGCCAACCTTGATGCCTTCGGCCGGGCGTGCCTCGCCGATAAAGTCGTCGACGACACCGGCCATGATTTTCAAAAGCGTGGATTTACCCGAACCGTTCAGGCCGACGACACCGATCTTGGCGCCGGGCAAAAACGAAAGCGATATGTCCTTCAGAACCTGCTTTCCGCCCGGGTAGGTCTTGGAAAGCTTGTGCATGTGATAAACGTACTGATGTGCTGCCATAAGCGGCGCCTCTATGACTGAAACTCAAGGGATTTGAGCGGCCTTCTAGCCGATTGCGGCGGCTTGCTCAATTATCTCGTTTCGCCAGCATGCGAGCTGCTGCAGGCCGGCGTACCCCCTATATAGGATCGCGTCACCAAGGAACGACACGAATGTCTGAGCAGACGATAGAAAACGGCAAGCCGCCGAAGCCAAAGATCATTTGCGCCCTGACGGGCAAGGAATTTTCGCGAGGGAACGTCGTGAGCCTTGCGGCCGTGATGCCATCCCTCGTCGAGCGCATTCGAAAAGACCACCCTGATCTGAAGGAAGATGCCTACGTCTCGCGGAAGGAACTCGACCGCTATCGCGCGCTCTACGTGACGGAGCTGCTTCGCGCCGAATCCGGAGACGTCAGCGAAATCGAAGCGCAGGTCGCGCAAAGCCTCGCCACCCATGAAACGCTCGCCGAAAACGTCGAGGAAGAATTCAGCTCGCAGCGAACGCTTGGCGAGATCCTGTCGGATGGTTTGGCGCAGTTCGGCGGTAGCTGGACGTTTCTCATCGTGTTCGCAGTGTTTCTCGCCATCTGGATGCTTTTCAATTCCTATGAGGGAGGCGGCGCGTTCGATCCTTATCCCTACATCCTCTTGAACCTGATCCTGTCGACGATCGCGGCGGTGCAGGCGCCCATCATCATGATGAGCCAAAAACGACAGGAAGAGAAAGACAGGCTTCGCTCGCTCAACGATTATCGCGTCAATCTCAAAGCCGAGCTTGAAATTCGCCACCTGCACGAAAAGATCGATCATCTGATCAACAAGCAGTGGCAGCGGCTCGCGGAGATCCAATCATTGCAGTTGGATAAATTGTCGGAACGGCGAAAATAGCGTCGGACGCTTCACCACGCCGGGTTCTTCACGCCGGTGAAGAAAAAGGCGCCGAGCCCGATCGTGAAGACAAGCCAGCCCCAGAGCACATGCTCCGTATAAACCGCCCAGAATGAGCGTGTGCGCTCGTAGCGCCACGCCAGCAACAGGCCGATCGCGAATGTGCCGCCTACGGCGATCCAGTTGCGAAACAGGATGTGACCGAAGCCGAATGCGAGCGCGTTGGCGAAGATCAAACTCCAGCGGCTTTGAAACAAAACGCCGTAGCGATGAAAGAAGAAGACGCGATACGCGAACTCCTGCGCCAAAACCGACGTGAACGGATAAAGCACCATGATCTTCAGCCATAGGCCGGGACGCTCGGCGGCAAGTGCGAATAGCCGTTCAGGCATGAGAGCTGCGACCAGAAGTGCGACGATCGCACTTCCCGCAAGAAACATTGTCAGGATCGAATTTAGCGTCGAGCGGTCGGGCAGGCGCGCGATTTCCTGCTTGAGGCTGAAGCGCCGGTCGAACCGCAGGAACGCGACGAATGCGATCAGGACAGGCGGTAGCGCGTAAAACAACGGAACGCGGTAGTCGAACACGGCGACCCGCATCAACAGCGGCAGGCCGACATAGAGCAATCCGAACTCGGCCCAGAGACGCAGCCTGTCCGTATCGGACAGGGCTTCAGTCGGAGAAGCATCCTCAACTGTCCCGCCAGCCGAAAATCGTCGGCGGGTGTCGTCGATCGCCGTTGATGAATACGATGTCGTCATTGAGGATCCTGGCCGCGCGCCCTAGGTCTTCTTGGCATCGACGAGGCCAGGCAGGAGCTCGGCCCGCTTCAGCCAGCGCCTGCGGATCTCGGCGGCGATCGTTTCAGCGGCGTTGAGCGGAGCATAGCTCCACGATGCCAGCGGCTCACCCGAAGCCGGCAAAGGCCGGGTCACTCCATGGGCCGCGAGCGCTGCGTGGAACCGCTCGAATTTTGCGCTGCCGCCGGACGGCGAAAACAAAAAGATCGGGCGTCCCGTTCCCGCCGCCTCGCACACCATGCTGACGCTGTCGGCCGTGATGACGAACGCATCGGCGTGAGCAAGAAAGTCGGGATAGGGATTGGACCCGTCGCCCGCCCAGAAAATGACGGGCTTTCCTTTGGTCGCTGCCTTCAGTCGCGCTGCAAGCCGGTCGGGCGTTCGCCGCGACGTCGTGATCATCAAACCCGCTCCGCTCTGGGCGAGGTCCGTCAACGCGCGCACCAGACGGTCTTCATCGGCATCGCCGTAAGTATAGTCGCCGTTCGGTCCCCCGATCAGGCAAGCGATGCGCGGTTTGGGCAGGGCCGCGATCGAGGGCGGAACCGTTGCTTGCA